>CAYJMY010000001.1:0-11775 GCA_964371125.1 uncultured Mesorhizobium sp.
CCGGCCGGAGCGACGTGGGCGGCGGCGAGGAACGCGGCGGCGGCGACGCCGCCGGGGACCACCCCGCCCCAACGGGCCAGCGCGCCGCCGCGCCAGGCCGGCGGCGACACGGTGGACAGGATCGCCGGAATGGCGATGACCAGCGCCAGGTAACCTGCTCCTTCGACTAGCCGGCCGGCGAGGATGAGGCCCGGCGCGTCGAACAGGGCGAGCGCGACGCCGCCCGCGACCAGGACGGCTGACGACCAGACGAAGCTCGGGCGCGCGCCGAAAGCGCCGATGGCCCAGCCCGCCGGCAACGCCAGCAGCGCCACGAAAATGCCGATGGCCGACGTCAGCCAGCCGATGAGGACCAAGGACAATCCGATCTCGTCGCGATACCAGCCGACCAGCGGGGCGATCTTGCCGAGCTGGGCGCCGGCAAAGACGCCGGCGACGAGCAGCGCCGCGATGGCGGCCAGCCGCCGGGATCTATCGTCCGTCATTCTTCACCTGGCGAACCGCTGGTTGCCCGAACGAAAACCGCCGGCCGCACGGCCGGCGGTTCGAACTGCTTTGCGATGCCGATCAGTACGGGCAGGCGTTGTCCGACATGTAGTCGTGAACCTGGATCGTCCCGGCGATGATGTCGGCCTTGGCCTTCTCGACCGCGGCCTGCATCTCGGCGGAGACCAGCGGCTTGTTGTTGTCGTCCATGGCGTAGTCGACGCCGCCTTCCTTGAGGCCGAGCACGTTGAAGCCCGTGGCGAAGGCGTCGTTCTTGGCGTCGTTGAAGGCGTTGTAGACGGCGACGTCGACGCGCTTCAGCATCGAGGTCAGCACCTTGCCGGGCTGCAGGCCGTTCTGGTTGCTGTCGACGCCGATGCCGAGCTTGCCGGCATCCGCTGCCGCCTGCAGGACGCCGACGCCGGTGCCGCCGGCCGCGGCATAGACGACGTCCGCGCCCTGGTCGATCTGCGACTTGGCGATCTCGCCGCCCTTGGTCGGGTCGTTCCAGGCAGCCGGCGTGTCGCCGGTCATGTTCTGGATGACTTCGGTCGCGCCGGCAGCCTTGGCTCCGCCGACATAGCCGCAGCCGAACTTGCGGATCAGCGGGATGTCCATGCCGCCGACGAAGCCGACCTTCTTGGACGTCGACGCCATCGCGGCCATCACGCCGACCAGGTAAGAGCCTTCATGTTCCTTGTAGACCACCGAACGGACGTTCGGCTTGTCGACGACCATGTCGATGATGGCGAACTTGGTGTCCGGGAACTCGGTGGCGACCTTCTCCAGCGCCGCGGCCCAGGAGAAGCCGGCCATGACGATCGGGTTGTTGCCATCCTCGGCGAACTTGCGCAGGGCCTGTTCGCGCTGCGCGTCGTTCTGGATTTCGAAGTCGCGGTAATCGATGCCGGATTCGGCCTTGAACTTCTCGGCGCCGTTGTACGCCGATTCATTGAAGGATTTGTCGAACTTGCCGCCGAGATCGTAGATGATCGCCGGCTTGATGTCCGCGGCCCAGGCCGAGGCAGACATCGCGGTTGCGGCCAGGAGGCCGAGGACGAAACGCTTCATGTGATCCACACCCTGTCGGTTGCTATCCGTTTACAGCCGCCGCCGGAGCGTCTGATCGGCCCGGCGGCGATGGCAGGGGGTTGCTTCCCCCGCTCATGCGGCACTCTTGCACGGCCCAAGGTAAAATTCACCTGGAATTTTGACCTTTTGGAAAAGGCAGGGCTCCGGCCCGGAATAGACTGTCGGGCTCCTTGACCCTGGGGAAGATAAATAGCCACCATGCCCCGGGGCGGATCGCTTCCCGGGGGGAACTTCCATGAGGAAAGCAGCTTTGCTAGCCGCGTCCGCGGCCCTTTTCCTTGCGCCGGCTGCGCGCGCGCAGACGGTCGCGGATGCCGATGCATTCGCCACGCAGGCCGAGCAGGAGCTCTACGAGCCCTATGTGCGCAACAATCGCGCCAGCTGGGTCAGCGAAACCTACATCACCGAAGATACCGAACTCATCGCTGCCGAGTCCGACGCCGCCTACAACGCCCTGTCGGTGGAACTTGCGCTGAGGGCTGCCGCCTTCAGCAAGATCACTAGCCTTTCCCAATCGACGACGCGCAAGCTGAACCTCTTGCGCCAAGCTTCCATCCTGCCGGCGCCGACACGGTCCGGCGCTGCCAAGGAATTGAGCGAGATTTCCGCCAGGCTCACCTCTGCCTACGGGCGCGGCACCGCTACGCTTCGCGGTGAAGAGATCGAGGTCGGCGACCTCTATGACGAGATGGAATCGAACCGGAATCCTTCCGAGCTGAAGGAGATGTGGACCAGTTGGCACGACAGTGTCGGCCGGCAGATGAAGGGCGACTACGTCCGGCTGGTGGAAATCGCCAACGAGGGGGCTCGCGAGCTCGGCTACGCCGACGTCGGCGCTCTCTGGCGCGCCGGCTACGACATGCCGGCGGACGAGTTCAGCCAGATGGTCGACAGGCTGTGGAGCGAGGTCAAGCCGCTATTCGATGACCTACACTGCTATACGCGCGGCAAGCTGAACGAGACCTATGGCGACGCGGTGCAGTCCTCCATCGGACCGATCCGCGCCGACCTGCTCGGCGATCCCTGGGCGCAGTACTGGGTCGGCCTCTACGACATCGCCGCGCCGAAGGGCGTCGGCGACATCGGCTTCGACACGACGGAGCTGCTTGCGCGTGCCGGTTACGACGAGCTGAAGATGGTTCGCACCGGCGAAGCGTTCTTCACCTCGCTCGGTTTCCCGCAGCTGCCCGAGAGCTTCTGGCAGCGGTCGATGTTCACCAAGCCCGCCGACCGGGACGTGGTCTGCCATGCCTCGGCATGGTCGATCGACGAACGCGACGACTTGCGGCTCAAGATGTGCACCCGGGTCAACGAGGGCGAGTTCAAGACCATCCACCACGAACTCGGCCACATCTTCTACTACCGCGCCTACAACGAGCAGCCGTTCCTGTTCCGCGATGGCGCCAATGACGGCTTCCACGAGGCGATCGGAGATTTTCTGGCGCTTTCCATGACGCCCGACTACCTGGTCAAGATCGGCCTGCTCGCGCCGGATGCGGTGCCGGGCGCCGAGAAGGACGTCGGCCTCCTGCTCAAGGAAGCCATGGACCGCGTCGCCTTCCTGCCATTCAGCCTGTTGGTCGACAAATGGCGGTGGGGCGTGTTCGACGGCTCGATCGGGCCGGACCAGTACCAGAGCGCCTGGGACCAACTGCGGCTGGACTACCAGGGCGTCGTCCCCCCGGTGCAACGCGACGCCGGCGCCTTCGATCCGGGCGCCAAGTTCCACATCCCCAGCACCACACCCTACATGCGCTACTTCCTGTCCTACGTCATGATGTTCCAGTTCTACGAGTCCGCCTGCACGCAAGCCGGTTGGACCGGTCCGCTGCACCGGTGCTCCTTCTACGGTAACAAGGAGGTTGGTCGCCGTTTCGCCGAGATGCTCGCAATGGGCCGGTCGAAGCCCTGGCCGGACGCGCTCGAGGCCTTCACGGGCAGCCGCGAAATCTCGGGTCGGTCGGTCGTCAAGTACTTCGCGCCGCTCCACGCCTGGCTGAAAGAGCAGAACGCGGGCAAGACCTGCGGCTGGTAACCGCAACCTCCCGCGTTAGAATCCTGGCTCAGACCGCGGCCGCCGCCGGGATCGCGCAGGTCACGCCTGTGCCCTTGAGGCCGCAATAGCCGTAGGGGTTCTTGGCCAGGTACTGCTGGTGATCGTCCTCGGCGAAGTAGAAGGTCGGCGCCGGCGCGATCTCGGTGGTGACGGCGCCGCGGCCCGCTTTGCGCAGTTCGGCCTGATAAGCGTCCCGCGACGCCAGGGCAGCGCGCTGCTGGTCGTCGCCGAACGTGTAGATGGCCGAGCGGTAGGTCGTGCCGACGTCGTTGCCCTGGCGCATGCCCTGGGTCGGGTCGTGGCTTTCCCAGAAGATGCGCAAGAGCTCGCCGTAGGAGACCAGCGTAGGATCGAAGACGACGAGCACGACCTCGGCATGTCCGGTGAGCCCGGTGCAGGTTTCCTGGTAGGTCGGATTGGGGGTGAAGCCGCCGGCATAGCCGACCGCGGTCACCCAGACGCCTTCCGTCTGCCAGAACAGGCGTTCCGCGCCCCAGAAGCAGCCCATGCCGAACAGCGCCGTCTCGAGCCCCTGCGGGTAGGGACCTTTCAGCGGGCGGCGCGAGACATGGTGCTTCGACGCGGTCGGGATGGGTCGCTCGCGGCCCGGCAAGGCCTCGCCGGGCTTTGGCAGGTGGAGCTTCTTGTTCAGCATGTCGCTCAGGAAAAACACGGTTCTATCCTCCCTTCAGCATCGGAATTGCGCCGTTCTGCGCATTTCACGCCTCGGCGACGAAGCGGCCGATCCGGCGTTCGCGCCTGTGACCGATCGCGTAGAAGACCAGCGCCGCCACGGCGAACACGGCAAAGCCCGGCAGCGCGAGGACCGCGGCCAGCGCGGGGTCCCATGCGAGCGGGTGGACGCTCGAGACGACGAACGCCTCGAGCGCCGCGAGCGTCGTCGGCGACACCGCCTTCCAGCTCTCCGCGAGCGGGGTCATCACAGGTTCCGACGCGGCAAGCGTACGCGTGGCGTCGAGGACCGCCATGATCACGGCGGCGGCGAGGCTGACGGTCGCGAGGGCGCGGAACAGGAAACGGATCATCGCTCTTCCGGATGTCGGCGGCGGCCTGCGCCGCCTGCTCGGCAATCACATATGGCGTCGCGGGCCGTTCGGCAATCGCGACACGCGAAGTTGAAACGCTGTTCCGGTCAGCCGCCGGCGGCCGGCGCCCGCCGTCGGCCGCTCCACCAGGCGCCGAAGATGCCGCCGGCAACCGCCCCCGCAATGAGGCCGAGCAGGCCGATCGCGGCGGCGAAATAGCCGCATGCGCCCTCGAAGCAGCTCATCTCGGTGACTTCGGCGATACCGGCGCCGACGAGGAAGCCGAGCACCGCTCCCGCCGCGCCGCCGAGCACGACGCCGAGGACGGCCGCGATCAATCGCGTCGCCACCGGCGCAGGCCCGGTCTGCGGACTGGAGTAGAGGTCGCGCGCCCCCGGGTCACGGCGCACCAGGTAGAGGCAGAAGACGCCGACGGCGATCTCCGCCGCCTTGATGAGGAGGTTCTCCAGGCTGAAGACGAAATGCGGGACGATCTGCACGTAGATCTCGGTGGCCAACAGCCAGACGAGGTTGACGACCTGCCAGACGGTGAAGTTCGCCGGGAATCGCACCGAGCGGCTGTAGGCGAGGCCGAGCAGATGGAGGCCCCAGAGCAGGTTCACCACAGCCGCGATCGAACCCGCGTAGATCAGGTAGAGCACGGTCTCGGGGAGGTCGTACTCCCAGGGCAACGGCCATGTCGTCGCCAGCGAGCGCGCGGCGAGGATCATGGTCACCGCCACCCAGGCGGCCGGCAGATAGGCGAGCGGCGCGCCGCCGCTCCCCCGGTTCGATGTGAGTTGTCCCGTCATGACGTCCCCCTCGCGGCAGGCAAGCCCCCGCGGCGCGCCCTGTCAAGGTCCCGGCGCGGAGACGTGCGTGGCCACTGTGTCGAAAAGAAGCCGGCCGAAGCGCTTGGCAATTCGCCAACTATCGACTAGATCAGCCCCGCGTCGCCTCGCCCCGGCCGGCGGCGCATGGTGAGGTGGCCGAGTGGTTGAAGGCGCACGCCTGGAACGCGTGTATACGGGAAACCGTATCGAGGGTTCGAATCCCTCTCTCACCGCCACGGGCCCTTCGAGGCCTTGAAATCGATAATCTCCGTGTGAATCAACGCCATCCTGTTACAAATCGGGTTACAGAACCGGTTCCAGATGGCCTCTGATGAAGAACGTCCAGATCCTTCGAGGACGATATTACGCGCGGATAGCGGTCCCGGAAGAGCTTCGCCCGATCGCCGGCAAGCGCGAGCTTCGCGAGCCGCTCGGCGCCGATCGATCGACCGCCCAGCGGAACGCCCACGCCATTCTGGCGAAGTTCCACGCCGAACTCGACAGGGCCCGATCGCAGCTGGAAGCGGGCAGGCCGACCGTGAGAACCGCCGCCATCAAGCACTACAGCGACGAACTGCTCGCCGACGATCGATCGCGTGGCGGAGTCGGATCCAATGCGGTCGAGAAGATCAACAGGCTGACAGCACCCATTCGCGCGAACAGGCTTCGCCTTCTGGTAAACGGCCCCATCGACGACGAGGAGGCCGAGGCGCTGATGGGTTATGCCGCCGATGCGCTGGGCGCGAGCGGTCATGCGCCCGGCGCCAGGGGTTCGGCCGAGCGCCGTGAGCTGCTTCGTGTCCTGGCCGAGGTTCAGCTCGATGCCATGGCCGCCTTCGAGGCGCGGGACGCCGGAAAGGTGACGGTGCCCGCGCCGACGAGCAAGCAACTGCAGCCGCAGGAAGAGGCCGTGGTGCTCCAGTTTGGCGGGAGCGGACGGAAGCACCCCGGCGGCGCCACTCTCTCCGAGGTTCTCGAGGCCTTCCATCGCGAGCGCACGGCCGGAGGCAGAACCCTGGCGCAGAAGACTCTGAGCGAGCACAAGGTCGCCGTGCGCATGTTCGAAGAGTTCATGGGTGGTCCGGTCGTTACCCGAGCGATCACCAAGGCAGATATCCTTGCCTACAAGGCAGCACTCCTGGAGACGCCTGCCCGCTACATCCTGCGTTTTCCCGGCCTGACCCTTCCGCAGGCGATCGAGGCCAACAGGAAGCGCAAGGATCCGTTCCCGACGCTCGATCCGAAGACCATCAGCATGAAGTGGCTGTCCCACCTCAGCACGATCCTGCAATGGGGCTCCAACAACGGTCATTGCGAGAACAACCCGGCACGCGGGGTCAGGGTCGATACCGGCAACGGCTTTCGCGAGCCGTCGCGGGTGGCGTTCAGCCAAGACGATCTACGCCTGATCTTCGGCAATCCGTTCTTCACCGAAGCGAAGCGCTTCGATTCGCGGCATTGGGCCCTTCTGGTGGCCCTCTACACGGGCGCCCGATCGTCGAGCGAGATCGCACGGATCAACCTGCGCGACATCCGCCAGGAACAGGGCGTGACCGTCATCGAGTTGTCGGAGGCCACGAAGAACATCCATTCGAAGCGGATCGTTCCCGTCCATGACGCTCTTCTGGCACTGGGCTTCCTCGACCATGTGGAGGAGCTCCGTCGCAAAGGGCATTCGAAGCTGTTCTTCGACTGGCAGCCGGAGGACAAGATCAATCGCTGGTTCCTCCGAACCTACAGGAAGCAAGTCGGCATCGAAGATAAAAGGAAAGTCTTCCACTCGTTCAGGCACACGCTGAAGACCGCCCTGTCGCGCTATGGCGTCAATCGCGATGTCTCGGACCTGATCACCGGCCACAAGGACCAGTCGGTGGGCGGCATCTACATCACCGACAAGGCGTTGACGATGATCCAGGCCATGCACGAAGGGTTGAACCGGATCGACTTCGCGCTGCCGCTGGCGGCCAGACGGCCGGAGTAGACTAGGACTGGCTCGTCCGGCATTCCGCGATCGATCGACATTTTGCCGTGTCTCCCGAAGTGAACCCCATCGCGCGATCGATATAGCATCGTCAGCAGCACATGACGCTGCGCAACGAAAGGATGCTCGATCATGAAGAACCCCGCCGGCAAGCCGTACGCCGACACCCGTCTCGTGACCTTCCTCAAACGACGGGTGCTGGAATTGCGGCCGAGAAAATCTCAGGCAGAGATCGCGACCGAATCCGGTTTTTCCTCGGTGAACATGCTGGCGATGATCAAGTCCGGGGCAAGCAGGATGCCGCTCGATCGCGTCCCGGCTTTGGCGAAGGCGCTCGATGTCGACCCCGCGCTGCTGCTGAAGCTCGCGGTGGAGCAGCAAGACAGTGCGCTCGGCATCGCCATCGACCAGATCTTCGGGACCACCGTCACGCGAAACGAGCTGGCCTGGCTCGAGGCGATCCGGGAGGCGTCCGGGCATTCCGATCCGCATCTCACCGCGAAGGCCCAGCGCGCCATTCGCGACATCTTCGGCCGATAGGGGGATGCAGAGACAGGGATCAGGAACCAGCATTGTCGCTCATCGACGGGATTAGCTGTCCGTCGCCATGGAACTGATCCGGATTTCCCTGAGGGTCGTGCAAGACTGTTATCCAAGTCTACCACCTCAGATCGACGTCCTGGAAAAACTGTCGCGTGTCGATCCAGATGCCTCCAGGCACCCGAGCGTCTCCCGGCCGGACCACGTCCCCTTTCTGATCCAACAGAAGGCATCGCGCGCAGTGGGCCTGTCACGTTCGCCCGGATGAAGTTCGTCTGAACGAAGCCGTTCGGTACGAACCCAAGTAAAGGGTGCGACGGTCCGCATTGCGCCCCAATGTCGCCCATTGAGTGATCAGAGGCGGCACGCTGTCAAAATCGCCGCATGATCCTGTCCACCCGCTGGGGCGCACTCCAGATCTACAGCAGCCCAGAGCGGACATCCGAGCGAGCGGCGGCATAGCACAATTTGGTCGTTCGGTCGTCATCCTGGCTCAGAGGCGTTCCGACCAGCATGGCGGTCATCGAAACCGCCTCCCAACGCGGCGCGGATACTATCCGACGAGCATCCTGCCGGAGAACGACCCCTCGGGGTTTCGATTGTCGGTTTGGCTCTCGAACTGCGAAAATAACGGCAGTCACACTCGAACCCCCAGCCGCGTCATCTTTTCCCAGAGCGTAGAGCGGCCGATACCGAGTAGTTCGGCGGCCTTGATGACCTGGCCGTCGGTCTGTTCGAGCGCTCGCTCGATCTGCCGGCGCTCGGCCGCATCGCGGACATCTGCGAGCGGGAGGAAGCCGGGCGCAGGCTGCACGCCCGGACGGTCCGGGAAGAGATCGCCTGGCATGATCCATTCCGAAGCGGTGAGCGCCACGGCGCGGTCGACGCGGTTGCGCAGCTCGCGCACGTTGCCGGGCCATGGATGCGCCAGCGCCGCCTCCTCGGTCAGGGCGCTGAAGCCGCGGATGCGGGTATCGGAGCGGGCGATGGCGTTCTCAAGGAAGCGGTCGAGCAACCAGACGATGTCCTCGGGCCGTTGCCTCAGCGGCGGGATCTCGACCGGCAGCACGGCCAGCCGGAAGTACAGGTCCTCCCGAAAGCCCGTTGCCTGCCCCGGCGCGAGGTTGCGGTGCGTGGCCGCCACGATCCTGGCGCGGAAGGAAACCGGAGCCTCGCCGCCGAGCCGGGTAAACGATTCGCTCTCGATCAGCCGGAGCAGCTTTGCCTGCAGCGCCGCCGGCATGTCGCCGATCTCGTCGAGGAAGAGCGTGCCGCCCCTAGCCCGCTCGGCATAGCCGAGGTGGCGCTGGTGGGCGCCGGTGAAGGCTCCCTTCTCGTGGCCGAAGATTTCGCTCTCCAGAAGGTCCGCCGGGATCGCGGCGCAGTTCACAGCGACGAACGGCTGCTCCGCCCGCGCGGAGACCTGGTGCAGGAGACGCGCGGCGACTTCCTTGCCGGATCCGGTCTCGCCGGTAATCAGCACCGGCAGACCATGCGCCGCGTAGCGGTGGATGAGGTCCTCTGCATGCTGCATCGCCGGCGACCGTCCCAGCACGTAGTCCTTCGCACCCGGGCCCGGACGGGCGCTGCGCCGGCTCGTCTCGATCCGGTTCAGGAAGTCCTCCATGGCGAACGGCTTGGTCATAAAGTCGACTGCGCCGGCCCGCATCAAGCGGACTGCCTGGTCGATGTCGCCGAAGCCGGTGACGAACAGGAATGGCGGCATGCCCGGTTGGTGCGCGACCTGTTCGAACAGGCGTTCGCCCGACATGTCGGGAAGCCGGATGTCGCAGATCACGAGGTCCAGGCCCGCGGCCTCCGAAGGTATCGCGGCGAGCGCGTCCCGGCCGGTCTTCCACCAGGCGACGTCCCAGCCTTCGAGACGCAGGCGCTGCACGACGGATTCGCCCATGACGGCGTCGTCCTCGACGAGGCCGACGCGCGGCCGCTCAGGCGGCGTGGCTGCGCTCATGATCCTTCTCCCTCTCGATCGGCAGGACCAGCGTGACCACCGATCCGCCGGACGGTCCGCCCGCGACCGACGCCTTGCCTCCGCAGGCGTCGACCATGCGTCGGACCATCCACAGACCGAGCCCGTGGCCGGCGCGCACGGCCGGTCCGGGATCGGGATCGACGATGATGGCGGCGGATTCGTGCGGCAGGCCCGGCCCCTGGTCGGTCACGGCGATGTTCAGATGGCCGTCGGCCCAGCGCACCGCGAGGCCGATCTCGCCGCCTTCGGGGGTGGCGGCGCTGGCGTTCAGCAGGAGGTTGAGGACGGCCTGCCGGATCGGCCCGCCGAGGAGCGACGGTGCCGGCCCGGCGAACGGTTCGACCGACCAGGCGAGGCGTTGCCGGCGGCGGCGGAGCTCAGGCTTCATCAGCACGCGGGCGTCGTCAAGGTCGGCGACGCAGAAGGGTCGCGCCGAGCGTTCCGGGCGGTAAGTCGCAAGCGCGGCTTCGACCACCTCGCGGATGCCCTCGAGGCCGCGCTCGATGAGGCTGATCGAGGTGTCGCGCACGCCGGGCGTGGCTCCGTGCGTCTTCAGTGTATCGATGGCGTTGAACAGGCCGCCCAGCGGATTGTTGATCTCGTGGGCCATGCCCGACGCCAGCCGCCCGAGGCTGGCGAGTTTCTCCTCCTCGGCCAGTTGCATGGCGAACTTCGCCCTGTCGCGCTCGGCGTGGACCAGCGCGTTGAAACCGCCGAACAGGCTTGCCGCCTCGGCGTCGCGGGCGGGGAACTCGTGCAGGGATATGGGCTGGGCGGCGCCCTGCGCCGCGGCGCGCATGTGTTCCTCGAGCACGCGCATCGGCGCGATCATGCGCTGGACGAGCAGGAAGCCGCCGAGCCCGAAGACGGCGGCGAGGATGCCGTTGGTGACGAGCAGCGTGAAGAGCACCTCGCGCCGCTCGGCGAAGATGTGCGATACGTCGAAGACGGCGTGGATGGTGCCGATGACCTGTCCGTGGTAGACGAGGTCGCGCCGTGCGAAGCCGGTCGCTGCCTCGGAATCGAGCGTGAGGTCGGCCGTCCCGTAGCGCGTCACGTAGTCCGCTGGCAGCTGCGAATAGGACGGGATGCGGGTCGGGTCGCTCGCTGCCAACACCTTGCCGTCGGTGTCGGCGACGACGGTTTCGATCGGCGACATGGCCTCGTAGGAAGCGCGCGAGCGGTCGAGGGCGTCGAAGACCTCCCAGACGTCGCCGCGGAGAACTGCCGGGAGCACCGCCGCCGACAGCCCGTCGATATAGCTGCCGGCCATACCGTCGAGAAATGATTCCTGCGTGCGCGACAGCCGGTCAAGCACGCGTTCGGAAATCACGGCGCTGATCGCCACCATCAGCACCGCGACGATCAGCGGAACTCGGAAGGAGACGGGAATGCTGCGGAGTGGGCGCAGCGGTCTCATCCGAACCGCCTAACCGCATCGACTTTCGCTGCGATCGTGTCGAACAGGGCCGGTTCCGTGGCCAGGAAACCGTCGAGGCGCAGCAGCGCGAGCACCTTCCGCCCCTGCTCGTGCCGATCCATCGTCGTCAGGGCGGCTTTCAGCCGGGCGATCCGCGGGTCGCCGGCGAGCGCCTTGGGAGAGGCGACCGGCGGGAAGCCGAGCCACTCGGACCGGCGCACGATCCGCGTCTGTCCGACCAGCTGCGGCTCGATCTCGCGCATCACGTCCCAGACATAGCCGTCGACGCTTCCCGACTGGGCGAGGCCGGAGGCCACCGCGCGGATCA
>CAYJMY010000001.1:11785-21906 GCA_964371125.1 uncultured Mesorhizobium sp.
ACGTTGCGGTGGCCGTAGGTGTAGAAGTGGCGGGAAAAGAAAGTCTCCGGCTTCCGGCCGTTCTCGGCGAGCAGCGCCCGGGTGACGAGGAAGCCCGAGTTGGAATCCGGATCGGAGAAGGCGTGGATGTCGCCTTCGAGCTTTTCCCAGCGGTCCGCCTCGCGCCCCGCCGCGGCGATCAAGTACGACTGGTAGAGGGGTTTGCCGTGCCAGGACGGCGTCGCCACGAGGTCGAGCTCGGCCTTGAACTGGACATAAGGGTAGCCGCAGATCCACGCGCCGTGCAGCTGGCCGGAGACCAGCAGCGCGGTGATCTCCTGATAGGTGCGGCGACTGACCAGCTCCACCGGCTCGCCGATCGCCTCGGTGAGGTAGGCACGCAAGGCCGACAGCAGCTCGAGGTCGCTGGACAGGAAGACCGGCGTCAGGCCGAACCTGAAGCCGTTTTCCTGCGCCCGCGCGGCGTCGCCGAATGCCGCCCCGAACAACGTTCCGGCCGCGAGCGCGATCGCCTCGCGGCGCGTGAGACTCACGCCGTCGATGGCTGCTTCCATGGTCACTCGTGCCTACCTCCCAATAGTCAATTCTACTCTCCGGAACGGCGGAAATCGACCCAAAACGCCGCGAGGTGCGCCATGTCCGGCTTTCCGGACCAACGGCGGCGCAGCATGTCCGGATTCCCGGACATCGCCTGCCGAGCTTCTCCCGCGCTACCGCGGATTCCCGTCGTCGTTCAGTGCGCTCCACCGATTGGCATCATCCTTGCTGCCGATCTTGCGTACCCAGTCGCGAACCAGGGAGGATGGAAATGGATCGCTGCAGCAAACTGGTCGATGTCGGCCGCCGACAGTTCCTGCGGGGCGGTGCGCTCGCCGCCGCCGCCACCGCAACCGCCGTTGCGCTTCCCGCAGCGCCGGCAAAGGCGGCGGCGCTCGCCCGCGTCGACTACCCGTCGAACCGCCTCGGCAACGTCGCCGATCTCAAGCTCAACGAGCCGATGGACGTCGCCTACCCGGACGAGAACGCGCCGGGCGTGCTGATCAAGCTCGGCACCCGCGTCGAAGGCGGCGTCGGTTCGGACGGCGACATCGTCGGCTTCTCGACGATCTGCCCGCACAAGGGCTTTCCGCTCAACTACGTCGCGGCGGACCGCACGTTGAACTGCCCCGGCCATTACTCCCGCTTCGACTGCGAGGCCGGCGGCCAGCAGGTCTGGGGCCAGGCGACGCAGAACCTGCCGCAATACGCGCTCAGGGTCGACGAGAAGGGCGACATCTACGCCGAGGGCGTGGACGAGCTTCTCTACGGCCGCCTGTCGAACGTGCTCGCCTGAGCGTGATCCCGAAAGGTCACAGACTTTTCGGTCGAGATCCACGCGGCTAGAAATTGAGGAGGAAAGAATGGCCTACAAGCGACAGATCGACCGCCTGCCGATCATCCCGGCGGATGCGAAGAAGCACAACGTCACCTGCCACTACTGCATCGTCGGCTGCGGCTACAATGCCTACACCTGGCCGGTGAACAAGCAGGGCGGCACGGACCCCACCGCAAATGCATTCGGCGTGAATCTCGCCGAGCAGCAGCCCGCCGAGACCGAAGCCTGGTATGCGCCGTCGATGTACAACATCGTCAGGCAGGACGGGAAGGACGTCCATCTCGTTATCAAGCCCGACACCGGCTGTGTCGTGAATTCGGGCCTCGGCTCCGTACGTGGCGCCCGCATGGCGGAGAACCGCCGCTCGGACAAGACCGGCACCCAGCAACAGCGGCTGACGGAGCCGATGGTCTGGCGCTACGGCACCTGGCAGCCGACGAGCTGGAACGACGCACTCGACCTCGTCGCCCGCGTCACCGCGCGCGTCATCGACAAGGACGACGAGGACGACCTGTTTGTCTCGATGTTCGACCATGGCGGCTCGGCCGGCGGCTACGAAAACACCTGGGGCACGGGCAAGCTCTATTTCGGCTCGATGAAGGTCAAGAACTGCCGCATCCACAACCGCCCGGCCTACAATTCCGAGGTCCACTCGACCCGCGACATGGGCGTCGACGAGCTGAACTACGCCTATGAGGACTATACGCTGGCCGACACGATCATGCTGGTCGGCACCAATCCGCTGGAATGCCAGACCAATCTGTTCCTAAACCACATGGTTCCGGGCATGCGCAACGGCGCCAAGGTGATCATCGTCGATCCCCGCCGCACCGTGACGGCCAATGCCTGCGAGGTCGAGGCCGGCGCGGAGAACGTGCTGCACCTGGCGATCAAGACCGGAACCGATCTGGCGCTGTTCAACACGCTCTTCACTTACATTGCCGACCAGGGCTGGGTGGACAAGGACTTCATCGCGGCATCGACCCTCCAGGGCGACGTGGCGGTGGCGCAGGACGAGGCGCATCCGGCGGCGCTCGGCTCCTTCGAGATGGCGCGCATAAAGTGCAAGATGTCGCTCGCCGAGGGCGCGTCGATCACCGGTCTCGCCGAAGCCGACATCGTCAAGGCGGCCGAGTGGATCGCCAAACCGAAGGACGACGGCTCGCGCCGCAAATGCGCCACGGGCTACGAGAAGGGCATCATCTGGGGCAACGACAACTACCGCGTGATCGGCGCGCTGGTGAACATCGGCCTCGCGACCGGCAATATCGGCCGTGAGGGCGGTGGCGTATGTCGTCTCGGCGGCCACCAGGAAGGCTACTTCCGCCCCTCCGATGCGCATGTCGGGCGGCCTGCTCCCTATGTCGACCAGCTCATCATCGGTGGTCGGGGCAAGGTGCACCACATCTGGGCCAACGACCACTACAAGACGACGCTCAACGCGACCGAGTTCAAGCGGGAGTACAACCGTCGCACCAACATGGTGAAGGACGCGATGGACGCCCACGCCGGGTCGACCCGCGAGGAACTGGTGGACGCCATCGTCGGCGCCATAAATGCCGGCGGGTTGTTCTCGGTCAACGTCGACATCATCCACAGCCAGATCGGCCAGGCCGCGCACGTCATCCTGCCGGCGGTGGAGTCCGGCGAGATGAACCTGACCTCCATGAACGGCGAGCGGCGCCTGCGTCTGGTCGAGAAATACATGGACGGTCCGGGCAACGCCAAACCCGACTGCCTGATTGCGGCCGGCATCGCCCAGAACCTGGAGCGCGTCTTGCGTGAGGACGGCCGCGACGCCTATGCCGACCAGTTCAAGGGCTACGACTGGAAGACGGAAGAGGATGCCTTCATGGACGGCTACCATTCCGGCAATCCGGAGGTGACCTACGAGCGGCTCCGCGCAATGGGCAACAATGGCGTGCAGGAACCGGTCGTCGGCTTCGAGAACGGCCAGCTGGTCGGCACCAAGCGGCTCTATACCGACGGCAAGTTCACCCGCCACGGCCGCGAAGACGGCAAGGCGCTGTTCTGCGGCGGCGAATGGCGCGGGCTGCAGGCGCCGGGCAAGGCTTACCAGAGGGACAATTACGCCTTCCTCATCAACAACGGACGAGCCAACGTCATCTGGCAGAACTGGTTCCTCGACAAGGCCAACGACTTCGTCTCCGACCGCATCCCGATCCCCTATATCGAGATCAATCCGGAGGACATGGCCGAGTTGGGAGTGAAGGCCGGCGACCTCGTCGAGGTCTTCAACGACGTCGGCGCCACGCAGGCGTTGGTCTATCCGACGCCGACCGCGCGGCGGAAGGAGACGTTCATGGTGTTCGGCGCTCCGAATGGCGCGCAGGGCAACATCGTCAACGCGGGCACGAACGAACTGATCCTGCCCAATTACAAGCACACCTGGGCCAACATTCGGAAGATCTCGGATGCGCCGGCCTCGGCGGCGGATCTGTCCTTCAAGTCAATGGAATACAGCGCGGGCTGACCGCCGCGCACCGCGCCGCCGAGCTTGAAGGCCCGGCGGCGCCTCCGAACCAGCGTCCCACCTCAGGAACCTCCCGGAGTAGCCATGACCTCGCCCATGCTCGCCCTCCTCGAATCCTGTGAAGCAGGCGTCACCGCGGCCGTGATCCCCGTGGACATCGCCGCTGCGAAGGCACTCGCGGCAGCGACGCCCGTCGCCGAAGCCGAAACGGTCGATCTGCTCGCGGCGAACGGTCGCGTGCTGGCGACCGATGTCGAGGCGACACGGGACCTGCCGCCCTTCGACGCGTCCGCAATGGATGGATATGCGGTCAGTCTGGATGATCTTCGCGGTCTCGGTCCGTGGCGACTCCCGATCACGGGCAGGATCGCGGCCGGCGATACACCCGCTCGATCTTTCAGCGGCGCAGTTCGCATCTTGACTGGGGCGAGCGTTCCGCAAGGATTCGATGCCGTCATCATGCAGGAGAAATACCGCGTCGAGGGTGACGTCGTCATCATTGACGGGCGACCGAGCACGGGACGCAACATCCGGCGCGCGGGGGAAGACGTTCGCCGAGGAGACCGGCTGTTGGATGCAGGCAATCTCCTCGCGGCGCCGCAACTCGCGCTCCTGGCAGGGCAAGGTTTCGGACACATCGCGGTTCGTCGCAAGGTCCGGATCGGGCTGATCTCAACCGGATCGGAATTGGCGGAGCCGGGTCAGCCCCTGCTTCCAGGGCAGATATTCAACTCCAACCGCATCATGCTGCGCGCCGCCCTCGAGCCTTGCCGCTGGGCCGAGGTGATCGACTTCGGCATCGTCCCCGACACACGCGAAGCGATCGCTGCGGCATTGGCCGAAGCTTCAGCGCGCTGCGATGTCGTCGTCACGACCGGCGGCGTGTCGGCCGGAGACGAGGACCACGTCACATGGGCGGTCGGCTCGGGCGGTGGTTCACTCGATGTGCTCAAGGTCGCGATGCGGCCCGGCAAGCCGGTGAAGGTCGGCAAGCTCGGCGACGCACTGTTCCTTGGACTTCCCGGGAATCCCAATGCCACACTCGTCACGTTCCGCATGATCGCGCTGCCGGCCCTGCGCAAACTGGCTGGCCTGTCGAACACCGCGCCGACCTGGACGCAGGCGGTCGTCGCATTCACCTATGAGAAGCGCGCCGACCGAACGGAATTCGTGCCGGTATGCTTCGGCGCCGGAGGGCCGGACGGATTGCCACGTCTGGCAATGCTCGGCCGCGGCTCCTCCGCCAGCCTGCGGGCGATATCGCAGGCCGAAGGAATAGCGCTGCTGCCGCCGGGTGTTGACCGGGTCGAGCCGGGGATGCGCGTTGCCTTCGAAACCCTTTGAGCCGATCAGATCAGATCTGACGGCGGTAGGACGCAGCCAAGCAATCTCGGAATCTTGAACCTCGATTGAACTGGCTTCCATACCTTTGGCAGCACGACTGCGCGTTAATTGACATCAAACTCGGGGAAGGCATTGGCTGTATGTCGAGGCGAATGAACGACCCTTTGCGACGGCGCGGGCGTCATCTCTGAGAGCGCCGATGGGGTCCGAGTGGCCGTTGAGTTCAGCCCGCAATTAGCGGCAGCTATCCGATTTTCGATGCTCAGAAGCGGACGGTTTGGAGACGGCCCCTTTTCACCGCCTCCCGACGGAACACGCAGTGCGGCGCCGTAGTCAAGCTGAGGTAATACGGCCTTTATCCCGTATTGTTGCGTTGTTGCGCAACACCGCCTAGACGCCACATTCCAGCGCGATCTTCATCTGACCGGTAAGACACGGTTCGATCCGGCCCCTGGCAAGAAGCGGGATTTCCGCACGAATTCGACCTTGTTCTGCGGAGGATGGTTTCCTGCTGCGACTGAGAACCCCTCCGCTTCGGGAGCCTTTTGAGGGGTCGCCGCGGGGAACCAAGCGCATCCACTCGATGCATGATCCGACAGTCGTCCCAAGTCGAAGTCCTAGATCGGCAGCGATAAGCTCATCCCGATGCCTTCTGGCGCCACCGTCTCCCCGCGGCGGATCCGCCCATCCCGCTGTGCCGGTTATCCAGACGGGCATGACGCGCCGACGATTGATAGGAAGGACGTTGGCAAGGTCCTACGACTATCGTTTCCGCTCGAAGCGCGCCTGCGCAAAAGTCGCCCGGCGGCCCTTGAAGATCAGTGGGCGCTGACTATATCTTCAAGACGTCATGCAGGGCATCCCCGCCACGCCAGTCGGCTCCATGACGCTTCGCCCTCAAGGCAGCACCGACCGACAAAGCACCCAAGCGCCTCCTGCCAGCCACGAAGCAAACGCCGATATCCGCCGATAGGCGGCGCGCCTCTTCCCCGTCCCGGGGTACTGCGAACCTTCCAAAACCACATTTCGCCGCGACAGTATTCTCGCGGTGCAGGGAGATCGCATTGCGCGCCGGCACTTCGCAACCCCTTGCTTACGACATCGACCCTGGTTCTCTTTCGGTTGCTGAACTGGAGCTTATCGAGGAACTCGAACGAGAGCTCGCTGATCGCGCGACAGGTGAGCAGAATTCCGCCAGCCGAAGAGCACCAAGTCGGCCCGGGTCCGACACCGGAGGAGCCCCTCGCCGCCGGCGCAAAGCTCCAAGACCGCGGAAATCCAGGGAACGTGACCGCCGAGACCATCTGACGATGAACCGTCTCGATCCTCGCGATCGGACGAAGGCAGTCTCGCCTTCAGTGCCAACACCCTTCCCCCTTCTTATAGCCTCCCCTGCCACCTCTTCTACGCCAACCAACAAACCACCACTCACCAAACGTCTCCGAGTAGACCAGCGCGACAGACGCCCTCTGGCCGCCTGGCGATACGCCGGTGACCTGTCTCGGATGGCTGCTGCAGTCTGCGCAATGAGCGAACTCAGCCCTCACGCATTCACGCTCAATCTCGGTCGCGAGATCGAGGAAGCAGCGCGTATGAGCCCGGACGGTCCTCTGACTTACCTCCAGGAGCGGTTCTATCGGTCCTTGCGTCGTCAGCTCGGCCATGTTCCTCCGTTCGCGTTCGTTCTTGAGACAACCGCTTCCCGTCGTCTTCATGTGCACGGCGTCATCGCCATATCCGGCGCACCTGAAGCGCTTCGGCGTGCCTTGACGCAAGCTGGCGGCCTCTGGGATGATGCCGGCGCTGAATACCAGCTCGATCTCCAGCCTGTCTGGGATGGTGACGGCTGGAGCCGCTACTGCAACAAAGACGCCGCACGGACGCGAAAGGCACTCGGCGTTCACCGCGTCCTGTCGCTGAGCCGAGATCTCACCCGGATGGCGCGCGACTACTGGGCGACGCTAAGAGCCAGCCAGCGGGCACGGCGATCCGCGGCACGAGGCAATTCCGTTCGCTGTTCGCTTGCCTCGATGCCGGCCGTGATGCCCGTCTCCGCCGGATCCGATGCACCTCGCGAAATACTGGTGTCTGCTCGGGTTCCGGACGGCGAAGTTTCAGCGCCGGCGGGGATCGTTAACCTCGCGACAACCGGGCCGTCAGGTCATCTCGAGCATGAGATGGCGATGCAGATATCGGTAAACCGTCCGGCTCATCAGAGAGAACGGAATCGCCTGTCGAGCGCTCGGCCACATTCCACAAGGTTGTCTCGAAGGGCCGACGAAGGAGCTTCTTTGGCCGGCGTAAACTCAAGCGGCCGACGACTGCACATCCGGAGTTGCAGGTTCACCTCGCCCAGGCAAAGGAACTCTCCTCTGTCTCAGGCCGGCGACAATAGCTATTCGGGCCGATTTCGTCGACGTCGAACCTCTGCGGACGTTGATCCGGCTCATGTGTCCGGCGTCGCGGCTCCGACCCCTAACGTGCCGGGAGACGTCCGGAGCGGTGTTGACTGCCTCGTCTTCTACGCAGGCGGCAGCAGTCTCGCGCAGACAGGTGGCGTGGATGGTCGCCGCAACGTCGCCGGCCCGGATCGCGGACGGCGGGGCGGCAGGACCGCTTCTTCGCCGGTCGGCTGCCGACCGGCTCTCCAGGCCACTCGGAGAATCCAAAGGCGCCCATCAAACTCGTCGGTCATCCGGCGAGCGGATTTCTCAGCAGTCGCCCCTGATCAATTGGCCCGAGATCGATCGGTTGTCGATCGTCGGCGGGCGACACGACGTCAATCGGACCGCCTCGCTTGTCGGCCTCGGCGATCGAGGGATGACCCTGGCGCCGGGCCTGTTCGTGTCTCACGAATTTTTTTCCAGAAACCACCGACCGCTCGTCGAGTTCTGGATATAACATACGAGGTAGAGCGAAACTCTACGAACAAGCTGCGCCTGGCCAGCCTCACTCACGAAGAGCGGGGTGCCTATGCTATGTGTCAACGAACCTAGAAGGAATAACAAATGAAATACGATAGAAATGAAGATCCTCAGATTAAAGCGCAGTCTTGTGATCAGGATGCTGACATTGAAGCGGTGATCACTGAATTCGACGAGTTGTTTGGCGATCCGGATGTTGATGACGATGAAATCTCGGCCCGAGACCGAACTACCGTTGGCGATGAGCGCGCTCCGGATGTCGCTGAACAGGCGTATACGCGCACGGTGAGCATCGGCTTTCCGCGCGTAGTGTCCGTCTGTCATGGCGTCGCCGGGGTCGAAATCTCTGTGCGCGATATCCTCAGCTGGCTCGCCGCATCTAGTCCCGCCAATGCCATCGCGCTCACCGAGATCAGGGACGGTTTCTTCTCGGATAGCGAAGAGGACTACTGCGAGCCGGCTATCTTTGACCTTCCGGAACTTCGCTCGCCCGAGGCGCGCGCAGAGGCCAGGGTCGCGCACGCAAAGGGCGAGACCGAGAGGCTCGCCCGACGGGCTGCCATCGAGGCAGAGTTCGCGCGCGACGACGTCGAGGCTGCACGAAAGGAGGCAGAAGAGGCTGTAAAATGGGCACCTTTCGCGGAAGAACGCACGAGCCTGAAGATTGAAGAGGAGGCGCTCTTCGATCGCGCCGACGAACTCGATCGGCGGTGGGAGGAGTTCGTGATCGAACGCGAGACCTGAGGCGAATACCGCGCCGTTCGCGAAGAGACCACGCGAGACGAGCTATCCGACCTAACTGAAGCCCTCATCGCAGATCAGCAGGCGTGGACGGAGCGCTGGTGTGCGCTGCGACTGAAGGTCGAGGAGGCCTGGGCCGCGAAGCAGATCGAGTAACACGGACGATACCCGCGGACCGGCCGGGTATCGGCGTCTCCTCGACCAGATCGCATCTCTGTGACTCTCGAGGTTCGTCGAAAAGGCCGGTTCGCGGGCGCTCATCAAGCCCTCCTCGTCATCGATCTCTTCATGCTCGAGGCAGCGCGGAGCTTCTTATCCCCTTCACGACCGTGGATTGTCAGACTGGAAATCGGCCCGTCGCACATTTAGGTTCATGCGGGCGGGCCGGCCTCGTGACCAGCCGTCCGGTTGTGTTTGCCTAGCCGCCGATGGTGACCGATCATGACTCCCCGGCTCCGGTCGTCTTCGTCCACGCGAACATGGGCTCCGGCTGTTCCCATGGAGACGTCCTGTCGTCGTCAACTGTGGTGGCGATCTCACCTGCCACCCGGGTGCACCCCCTGAGCGCATGCCCCTAGCCTGCACCCGGCCAGTCAGCTCGCGAGGAGACTTTTCAAGTCGATCGCCGGGTCGGCGGCGACAGCGCGAGAAATCCGCTCGCCCTGAGCGATCAGGCGGCGCGCGACCATGTGGTCGCCCGGCGCGTTGACGGATTCGACGGCCTGCAGGCGGTCGCCGTCGAAGTGGAAGACCGAGAACCTGCCGCTGTCGGGATCGCCGCGCACGACTTCGGCGAGGCCCGGCTTGCCCAGCCCGGCTATCTGCAGGCGCGCCTCGCCCTGGATCGACCAGAACCAGGGCAGCGCGTCATAGGCCCTGGCGGTTCCGGTCAGACGCGCGGCGAGGGCCCTAGCGTGGTCGCCGGCGTTCTGCACGGACTCCAGCCGGGCGATGCCGGCATAGTGGACACTCGGATAGGCCGCGCAGTCGCCGATGGCGGAGATCGCCGGGTCGGACGTCGCCAGGAACGCGTCGACCACCACGCCGTTGCCCACTTCGAGGCCTGCCGCCGCGGCGATCTCGGTGTTGGGGACGACGCCGGCGGCGAGCAGCACCGCGTCGGCCTCGATCGCGTCGCCACCGGCGAGCGTCACCGAGACGGCGCCATCCCCGTGTTCGACCGCGGCCACCTGCCTCTCCAGATGGAAGCGCACGCCGTTTGTTTGATGGAAGCCGTGGAACC
>CAYJMY010000001.1:21916-42525 GCA_964371125.1 uncultured Mesorhizobium sp.
GAACCAGGCCGAAACCGTGGGCGACGCCGCGCGCGCCATGAGACGGGGCGCCATTTCGACGACCTCGGTGGCGATGCCCATCTGCGAAAACAGCCCGGCGGCTTCCAGGCCGATGAAGCCACCGCCGACGACGACGACGCGCCGCCAGGAGCTGATGCGCCTGACGATCCTTTCCGCATCGGCCAGCGAGCGCAACTCGATCACGTCGGGATGGTCGAGGCCCGGCACCGGAGGCTTGCGGTTGCGCGCGCCGGTGGCGATGACCAGGTGGTCGTAGGGCAGCGAGGTGCCGTCCGACAGCGCCACGATCTGCGCCGCGCGGTCGATAGCCTCGGCGCGGACGCCCGCGCGCAGCGTGATGCGCTGGTCGGCGTAGAACGACGCCGGCTTCAGCACCAGCGGGTTACCCGAACGCTTGATGTAGTCCTTGGAGAGCGGCGGCCGTTGATAGGGCAGAGCGACTTCGTCGGAGAGAAGGTCGATCGCTCCGCCGAAACCCTGCTGGCGCAGAGCAGCGGCTAACTCCACGCCGGCATGACCGGCGCCGACAACGACCACGCGGGCGTCAGCGGGAAGCATATCCTACCTCGGGTCTAGAGCCGTGGGTCCTACGTCCTGCGCGGCCCGAGCCAGCCCTTCAGGCTGTCGAAGATGCCGAGCAGGCCGTTCTTGCCCGACATGACCACCGCGATGAGCAGGATGCCGATCGAGAACAGCCAGTAGTGCGGACTGATCAGCTGGGAGACGTATTTGACGATCATGTAGACCGGCGCGCCCAGGATGGCGCCGTAGATGCTGCCGACGCCGCCCAGCGCAAGCAGCACGAGGCCGTCGATCGTCTGCTCCAGCGACAGGACGTAGAGGCTGACGAGCGACTGCGACTGCGCCAGCACTGCGCCGCCGAGGCCGGCGATGCCTGCGCCAAAAGCGTACGCCTGCACCTGGCGCAGCAGCACGGACGTGCCGAGGAGCTTCATCCGGTCGGGGTTCTCACGGATCCCCTGGAGGCAGACACCGAAGGGCGAGGACGTCACGACGCGGGCGACGACGAAGACGACCACAGCCCAGCCCAGCGCATAGAGATAGGCGGTCGAGCCGTAGAGCGACCATCCAAAGATGCCGAAGACCTTTCCGACCTGGTATCCGTAGAGGCCGTCGTCGCCGCCGGTCAGCCAGCTGCTCTTGTGCGCGGCCTCATAAACGAGCTGCGCCACGCCGATCGTCACCATGATCAACGGCAGTTCGCGCAGGCGCAGGACCAGCGGTCCCACGACGAGCGCCACGAGCACCGAGACCGCGGCGGACAGGAGCGCGCCGGTGATCGGCTCGGTCCAGCCGGCCGTGGCGATCAGCGCGGCAGCATAGGCGCCGATGCCGAAGTAGAGCGCCTGTCCGAGGCTGATGATGCGGGGGAAACCGATTACGATGTCGACCGAGATGGCGAAGATCACCGCGACGATGATGATCGATCCGAACGAAAGATGGTTCGGAAAGGCGAAGAACGCCGCGAGGGCAAGGACGATCCAGAGGATGTCGGCGATACGGAACCGGAAGCGGCCGAGCGCGACGGAGCCAGTGGTGCTGTACATCTCGATCCCGTATTCGGTTGGACGACGCCGGCGCGGGACATGCCGCGCCGGCGCAGTCTCGCCTATTGCTGGTCGGGCGTCACGACTTCGATGACCACGTTTCGCAGCGTGCCGTCGGCCTGGCGTTCCACGCGCCGAACGTAGAAGTTCTGGATCGGCTCACGCGTGTCCTTGTCGATGGTGACGGGGCCGCGGGGGCTCTTCCACGAATAGCCCAGCACGCCAGCCATGGCGTCGTCGGAGGTGAAGCCGTCGCTCTTCTGCGAGCGGATCATCTGCGCCGCCAGTTCCATCGCGTCATACCCGCCGAGAGAGAAGGAGCTCGGCTCGGCCGACGCGCCGAACAGCTTCTTGAGCGTCTCGCGGAACTTGACGTTCTCCGGATTGTCGACGGCGCCGCCGTTATAGTTGTACGAGTAGAAGCCTTCGACGCTGTCGCCAAACAGGTGCATATCGGAGTCTTCCGCCTCTCCCTGGCCGACGATCTGCACCTTCTTGAGTAGGTCGCGCGCGGCAAACGCCTTCATGGCGCCGACGGACGCCGCACCCGGCGGCAGGAAGAGCTGCACCCACTCGGCGTTGGTCTGCGCGATGCGTTCGGCGACAGGCGCGAAGTCGACTGTGTTGAGCGGTACGAGCTGTTCGCCGACGATGGTGCCGCCCCCGGCGGTGAAGGTCTCCGAGAAGGCCTTCAGCACGTCCTTGCCCGGCGCGTAGTCGGCGACGGTGATGAAGGCCGTCTTCTTGCCCTGGCGCAGCGCATACTTCGCGGCGCCTGAACCGTTCGTGGCGATGCTCTGTCCGACGCGGATGAAGTAGGGCGAGAGCGTGGTCAGGACCGGCGAAGCCACATGGAACAGCAGCGTCGGCGTCTTGGTCTCGTTGACGAGCGGGGCAACGCCCGCCGCTTCCGGCGACAGCGCGTAGCCACCGAGAATGTCGATCTTGTCCTGAACCAGGAGCTCCTGGGACAGCTGCTTGGCCACCGCGGGATTGCCGCTCGCGGTGTCGCGGTAGATGATTTCGATCTTGCGGCCGTTCACCGTGTCGCCGTTCAGCGACAGCCAGGCATCGATGCCCTGCTTCCACTGCTCTCCGTTCATCGCGGAAGCCCCGCTGAAGGGCCCGACGATGCCGAACTTCACAACAGATTGCGCGGCGGCCGGAACAGCGATCACCGCCGCTGCGACCAGCGCCGTCGCCGCTCCGGCCAGACGACCGAGCATTCCCAACTTAAACATGACGTCTATCCTCCCGAGCCGTTGGCCAGTTTGAGCTGAAAGGGTGCGAACACCTGTCGACCGGCAGCCCAGAGCCTCGCCCTGGCGCCACGACCGGCGCGGCCAGCCGCGTGTCCACCCCATTTCCTCCCACCTTCAGTTTTCTTCCATGGAAGAAGAAATGTCAATGGCGTAAAGCCCTGGCGGGTTGCGACGCCGCCTCGTAACCGGGAAGTCGCGCCAGCTCGGCGAGCTGCGCCGACGCATCGGCGGTATTCCAATCGTGCTCGAGCTCGACGAGCCCTCTGAAGCCCATGCGCCGCGCAAGCGCGAGGAGGCCGGGAATGTCGACCTCGCCCGTGCCGGCTTGCCGGCGGCCGGGATGATCGGCGATCTGCAACAGGACGATGTCGTTGAAATTCTCCACGAAACTGCGCCCGACGCTGCGGTTCTCGGCATGGACGTGGAACGTGTCGAAGACGATTCCGGCCTTGCCGCTGTCGATGCGCCGGACGACCTGCCGGGCAAGGTCGAGGTCTGTGATCAACATGTCGGGAAGGACGCGCATCGGCTCGAGGCCGACGCGGATGTCGCGTCGGCTGGCGAGTTCGGCCGTCCAGCGGAGATTCTCCGCGAATGTGTCGAGCTGTTCCGCGAGCGGGCGGACCGGGTCGCGTTTCGGCAGCACCACGATGACCTCCGACGACAGGAGTTCGGCGACGTGGATGGCGTGAAGCGTAACCAGCCGCTGCTGCTCGCGGGCGTCCCTATCCGCGCTGACCCATATCGGCAGGCCGAGATGCTCGCGCTTCGCCGCGACGACGCAACCGCCGTCGAGGCCGGCGAGCTGTATCTGTGAGGCGATGCGGTTCAGCTGGCGCTCGTCGCGCTCCAGTGCCCAGGCGTCCTGGACTGCCGCGAAGCCCATCGCGGCGGCGGCCTTCACCTGCCTCACCGGATCGTCGTCGGAGACGATGTCGCGGAGTAGGCCCGTTCCGCCGGGTCTGAAGCCGATGTGTGTCGCATAGCGCAGGGTCGCCCCTTCGAGGGGCCTCCAACGCTCGAGCGTCAGTTGTTCCGCCATTGCTCGGTCGCCGTGATGGTTCGCGTGTAGCCGGAGAGCTGCAGGTAGTCGGCGGGCGCGGCGGCGGGCGGCTTCTCTGCCGACCGCGCCGTCTTGAGCAGGCTCCGGTAGAGCGCCGCGATGCCGACGTCGGCGCCGGTGATGATCTCGCGCGTACGATCGCGGATCGCCCCCGAAGAGACGAGCACCGCGCAATCCTCGGGGATCAATCCAGGCAGGCCGGAAAAGGACTTGCCGTCGCGCATGGCGACGCGATCCTGGAGGAAGTTGTTGTCCGGTCCGGGCTTCTGCGGCCGATCGGCGGCTGCCGGGCTGATGCCGAACGCGTCCTGCTCCCGCGGATCGAGCCCGACGAAGCGAAGCTGTTCGCTGCGCAGCGGCTCGACATTGATCTTGCGGCGGCGGTCCCAGAATACGTGGATGAACGACGTCCGCGTGTCGCTCATCGGGACGACGAACAGACCGATGTCGCCGTTGGCGTTGAGGATCGTGAACGGGGCGACATAGGTTGTGACGCGGGCATCATAGCCACCCTTGCCGTCGCGGCGCAGGGCCACGTAGCGGAAGCCGTAGTCGGTGTCCTCGACCTCCAGCTTCGGCGCGAGGTCGATGGCCATGGCGCCGACCTTCTTGGCGTAGTCGAGGTCGCTGTCGTCCGAGGCGCGCATGCCGTTCGAGTGCAGGAAACCGAGATGGGTGGTGTCGACCAGCGATTCCTGGACCTGCACGAAGTTGCAGTCGACGATGTGGCGGTTGGTCAGGACATGCTCGTCGTCGAGGTCGAACCACGAGAATCGCGGAAACTCCGGCTCCTCCTCGGCATCGCCGATATAGGCCCAGACGATTCCGCCGGCCACGCGCGTCGGATAGGCGCGGGCGCGCATCCGCTTCTTGACGTCGTCGCCGAGAATGTTCGGCGTATCGAGGATCTCGCCGTCCGCCGCCATCTTCCAGCCGTGGTAGATGCAGGTAATGCCGCAGTCGTCCAGGCGCCCGAGCGCCAGCGAGGCGCCGCGATGCGGGCAGTGTTCGTCGAGAAAGCCGATCTTGCCGCGTCCGTCACGGAAGGCCACGAAGGACCGTCCGAGCAACTGCACGCGGACGGGCGCCCGTTCCGGATTGTCGACCTCGTGGAGCGTCACCGCCGGGATCCATGCTCGTGCCATCGCCACGCCCTGGGGCGCGCCGTTTTCCACGCGGCACATCAGTTCGTTGTGTTTGACGGAAACCACCTGTCTCCTCCCAGGTTTATCTTCCGTGGAAGCTATTCTTCACGACAGGAGATGTCAATCGGCAAGCGCTCCCGGCAGGGCCGCGACATTGCTGCCGCCGCCGTCGAGCGTCAGGATGTTGCCGGTGACGTAGCGGGCGAGGTCGGACTGAAGGAACAGGGCGGCAGCGGCGATGTCCGCGGGCACGCCGGTGCGGCCCATCGGCACCCACTTCTTGACGCCGTCCCAGAACTCATTGCTGAAAGCCTCCAGCAAGCGGGGCGTGCGAACGTAGGACGGCGCGATGCCGTTGACGCGAATGCCTTTCGGTCCCAGTTCCGCGGCCGAGGTGCGGACGAGATGATGCAAGGCGGCCTTGGCCGTGCCGTAGCCGGTCTGTCCGCGCACCGCGCGCATGCCCGACACGGAACCGACGAAGGTCAGGGCGCCGCCGTGCTCGGCGAATGCCTTGGACGCATCCCTGACGACGAAGAAGGCGTGGCGCAGGACCAGGTCGAATTGCCGGTCCCAGTCGGCGTCGCTGAACTCCTCGATCTTGCGGATGATCGCCATTCCGACGATGTCGACGACGCCATCGACACGGCCGAACGACTCCCTTGCCCGGGCGAAGACAGACGCGACGCCCGCCGCGTCGATCGCATCGGCCGCAAGTGCGACGCCACCCACCGCCTTCGCCGCGGATTCCGCGAGGGCGGGGTCGCGATCGACACAGAGAACCATCGAGCCGGCCTGGGACAAGGCGTGACAGGTTGCCAGACCGATTCCCTGGCCGGCGCCAAGGACAACATTCGCGCGTCCTTTCAGAGAGAAGAGGCCGCGATAGTCAGTCGGGGCATAAGGATCGATGTCGGCCATTGGGTATATCCTCCGTCGGTCATGGTCGTCGGGTTGAAGAGCTCGGTGAAGCCGGTGGCACTTGCGGCTCCACGCCTTCGCGGCTAGTAGGCATTTGCATGCGTCGAAAGCTCAGCGCCGGCGACGAAGCAATACACGCGCGAGATACGGAATGAGTCCCAGCGAAGTCGATCGTGTCGTCGAGGACTGGCGGCGCGAATTTCCCAACATCGATATCGACGCGTTCCAGCTCCTTGCGTCGATGAACATCGCCAGCCAGGTGATCGAGAACGAGTTCCGCGATATCGCGCGCAAGAACGGCATGTCGACGGGCGAGTTGCGCGTCTTGTTCGCGGTCCGGCGCGCGCGCCAGCCGGAGGGGCTTCGCCCCACCGCGATCTTCAAGTACCTGCTGATCAGCTCCGGCGCCGTCACCAAGCAGATCTCGCGCCTCGTGAAGCGCGGACTGGTGACGAGCGAACCCGATCCCCGCAGCCAGAAGAGCTTCCTGATCAAGCTCACACCCGAAGGGGCCCGCGTCGCAGAGCAGGCCTTCCTGATGACCGCGCAGGAGTTCGGCAAGGTCGGCGAGACGCTGCGGGCCATGAGCAAGGACGAAAAGGCGATGGCGCTGCAGTTCCTGCAGCGCATCATCCAGTCGCGCTGAAAGCGACGGCCGCACGGTCAGTCGATCTCGGGGCCCGTATACCTTAGGATGGTCAGCCCGTAGTTCTTGTCCGAGACGTACATGAACCCGCGGGCGTCCCACAGCACGTCCTCGTATTGCGGGATCAAGTTGGTGGGCAGGTGCGGGCGGCTCAGACGCTCCTCGGGATCGCCGGGAACGAAGTAGCCGATCTCCTTCGGCATATAGGGATCGCGGATGTCGTACATCCTGAGCCCGGCCGAAAAGTAGCACAGCGGCAGGAGGTTCTTGACCTCCTTCAGGCAGCGCTGGTGGTTCCAGATCGGGATGTTGTGCGGACCGAACTTGCCGCCGCGCGCCACGTAGCTGTCGAACGGCGCCTGGGGGCTGGGGCTTGGCGTCGGCAGGAAGCTCATCGCCTTCGGTTTGGTCTCGTCGGCCAGATCGATGATCGTGACGAAGTTGGCCGAGTCCTTGCCGTTCTCCAGGATCGCTTCTGTCGTCAGGATGGCGAGTTTGCGGTCCGGGATCGGCAGGAACGTGTGCGCTCCGATGAGGCTGCCGAACGAGCCGATATCGAAATGCCCGACCTTCTTCGGATTCGCCATGTCGGAAACGTCCATGACGAACGCTCCCGAGCGACCGTAGGCGAGATAGGCGCGATTTCCCTCGATGAAGGCCGGGCCGTGATGCGATCCGGTCGCGCCGCCGGTGAAGTCGGGGGCGTCCTGTCCGTCGATCCACCAGCGCGACACCTCCCACGGGTTGGCCGGATCGGAGATGTCGACGCAGACCCAGATGTTGCTGCGGAAGCCTTCCATATTGGCGGCGAGATGCATGTACCTGCCGCCGTCATAGTAGTTGCGGTGCGTGCCCATCGCCCTGGTGTGGAAACGTCCGAGGAGCTTGGGGTTCACCGGATCCGTCGCCACGTCGAAGATCGCCACGCCCTCCTCGTTCGGCAGGCCGGGCTTGTAGCCCCATAGCGCCGCGCGGCCGGGTTCGAGATAGGTTCCGATCCGCTCGTAGGCGGCGACCAGCTTGCCATCGGCCACCTGCACCTGCAACGTCCAGGTATTGCCGCCGGGACCCTCGACGAAGTTGAGCAGGCGCGGATCGTAGGGGTCGGTGACGTCGAAGATCGACCATCCGGAATGCCACAGATGGCCGACATAGAGGTACCAGCGTCCATCGACCTCCTGCATCGCCATCTTGAAGCCGGGCCGCTTGCCCATCGGATGATGCGCAACGAGTTCGACGTTGTGCGCCTCGATAACCGGAATGCTCGTCGTCTCGGAACCTCGTCTTGTCACGGGCCGTCCTCCCTGCCGTCTTGTGTTGAATTGACGCGCTACTTCGCGCCGAGGTTCGCCTTGAGATCGCTGCCGTGCGAGATCTCGTGCGCCTGCCAGTAAACCCCGCCGAGGCCGAGCGTGTCGAAGTAGACCATGCGCGTGCCGTCGGCATATTCGGCCTCGCCGACGATGCCGATTCCGCGCTGGCGCATGAACTCGATCGTCTCCGCCATGTTCTCGACGTCGTAGCCGTAGTGCCAGACGCCCTCTCCCCGGGTCTCCAGGAAGTGCTTTTGCAGGCTGTCACCCTTGACGTTCTCGAAGATTTCGACGGCGATCGGCCCCATCTGGCCCCAGGCGACGAGCTGGACGTGGTCGTCCGCGCTCTTGCCGAAATGCTGGCGCCACTTCACGTTGAACTGGTCGTCGGGCAGGCGGAACTTCTTGAACGGGCCGGCGCCCATCTCCTCGTAGCGCTTCACCGCCTCGTCGAGATTGCGCGCGACCACGCCGATATGGGTCAGGTTGGTCCAGGGGTTGCGGATCTCAGTCATGGTCGCCTCCTGCTGCTTGAAGTGCCTTGGGCGCCTGCCCGAGGTCGGTGCGAAGCGTGCTTTCTGGATGCACTTCGTGCGCCTGCCAGTAGACTCCGGTGGCGGCGTAGGTGTCGAAATAGGCCATCCGGGTGCCGTCGGCGTGCTCCGAGCCGCCGATGATGGCGTACCCTCGCTGCGCCATCCACGAGGTCGTAGCGTCGAGGTCGTCGACGTCGTAGCCGTAGTGCCAAACGCCCTCGCCGCGCTGATCGAGGAAGCGCTGCGGGATGCTGTCACCGGCAATGCACTGGAACAGTTCGATACCGAGCGCACCCGTGTTGCCGTAGGCGACCTCGTAGCGATGGTCGTCGGCCGGTTTGCCGAAATGGTGCCTCCAGCGGAACGTGATGAACTCGTCGCTCGGCAGGGAGAAGTGCTTGAAGGGTCCGGCGGCAAAAGTGTCACGGTACATACGCACCGCCGCCTCGATGTCGCGAACGACGATGCCGAGATGGGTGAGACGTCCCGCCCACGGGTTGATGCTAACCGGCATTAACGATTTCCCCCTCCGATCGCGACACGACGGTCGCCGCGAGAGCGGCGCGCGCCGCTTCGGCGAAGTCGTCACCCGCTTCTTCCGCGTAAATCAGCACGAGCCTGCTCTCGCCACGCGGGAACGGCCATTCGCGCATCCGCTCGGGCGGATAGAGCGCGTCGTGGACGCCGTGCACCACCATCGGCGACTCGATGCCGTCGAGCGACAGGATCCCCTTCATGCGCAACAGCCGCCCCTCGCCGTGCTTGGCGATGTCGCCGATCGCGGCGACGAACCTATCCCAGCCGACCCGCCCGCGCAGGGAGAGCTAATGCGAACGGACGCCGCCGTGCCGTGCACTCCGCCCCGCGGGAGTGGCCGAAACGGCGCGGAAGGCAGACGCGGCCGGCGTGAGCTCGAGCTGCGCGGCCGCGGCTGCGAGCACCGGACGCTCGTCGGGGCCGAGCCCCAGCGTGCCGCGCAGGACAGGCGTGCCCGGATTGAGCGCCGCCATGACATCCTCGATCCCCGGAGGGTCGACAATGTCGGATTTGGTCAGGACCACGCAGTCCGCCGCCGCGAGCTGAGCGGAGGCCTCCCGGTGCGATTCGAGGTTGTCGAGGCCGAACTGGCTGTCGAAGGCGGTAATCGTGCCCCGCATCCGGTAGCGCATCTCGCGGACCGGGCGCGCATACAGCGTCGACACCATGTCGATAGGGTCGGTCATGCCACTGGTTTCGATGTAAAGGCGGCCGAAGGGGCGGACGTGGCCGCGGATGCGCGCCACGAAGAGATCCCGGAGACTCTGCTCCAGGCTGCCGCCGACGCGGCAACAGATGCATCCGTTCTGCAATTCGACGATGCCGTCGCCGCCGTCGGCGAGAATCGCATCATCGATGCCGAGTTCGCCGAATTCGCTGACCATCACCGCGGTGTCCGCAGAGCCCTCGTGTTCGAGCAAGGTCTTGATGAGCGTGGTCTTTCCCGAACCGAGAAAGCCGGTCACGGCAACCACGTCCACAAAATCGTCGATCGTGACGGCGGTCACCATATCCGTCCAACTTCGTCCCAGGGCTGCGAGGACGCCCCGCATTCCTCTCGGGGCCAGCGAGGCGGGAACCTAAAGACGGTGATCGAAATTGACAAGAAAAATCTTCCATGGAAGAATTCTGCGAGCTAAGAAGCAGACGGCGCCCCGTTGTCGGGTGCGACGGAGGGAGGATTTCATCGCCAGAATTTCGCACGCGCCGCCGCGCACCGCGCCGGCGCGCCCTTCCACAAACAGTTCCTTCGCGAGCCCTGACCGCGGCCGGCCGCATGCTATTGTCCGCGTCGTTTCGGCCACCCCTCGCTTCATGAGCCACGCAGATGGATAGCCTGATCGTCAACCTCTCCTTCATCCTGGCGTATGGGCTGTCCTACGGACTCGTGCTGTTCGCGATCTCGATCGGCATGGTCATCACCATGGGCCTCATGAAGGTCACCAACCTGGCGCATGGTGCGTTTGCCGCGCTCGGGGGCTACCTGACGGTCGCGCTGATGACCAATGCGGGGATCGACTTCGCGCTCGCGGTGGTAATCTCCACGATCGTGGTTTCCCTCTTCGGCGTCGCGGTCGAACGGCTGCTGATCTCACGATTGTACGGGAAGCCGGATCTCGACCAGGTGCTCGTCACGCTCGGCTTCAACTTCCTCGTGATGGGCTGCCTCACACTCCTGTTCGGACCCAACGTCTACCCGATCACCCTTCCGGAATACCTGCGCGGCAATGTCGATCTCGGCATCAGGACGTTCGAGGTCTATCGCGTCTTCGTCATCGCGTTCGGCTTGGTCCTGGTGCTGATCCTCTGGGGTCTCTTCGACAAGACGAACTTCGGCGCGAAGCTGCGCGCCGCGGTCGACAACCGCGGCATGGCGTCGGCCATGGGGATCAACGTCAACCGGCTCTACGTCGTGGCGTTCGGGCTCGGCAGCGCGCTCGCCGCAGTCGGGGGCTCCGTCGGGGCCGCCATGCTGCCGATGGAGCCGTTCTACCCGTTGAAGTACCTCATCCTCGTCCTGGTCGTCGTCGCCCTTTCGGGCTTCGGCAACATCCGCGCCTCGATCGGCGTCTCCATCATTGTCGGACTGGTCGAGACGGCCGGCAGGTTTCTCGTCCCGCAATACGGATCCTACGTCATCTACGTGCTGCTGATCGTCCTGATCGTCTGGCGGTGCGAGGGACTGTTCGCAAAGGCGTAGGAATACAATGAGCGTAATGTCCATGACCTCCCAGTCCCCCTCGCCGACCGGCGGTTCGGCGCTTGCCGTCGAAGGCCTCGACAAGCGTTTCGGCGCCCTGCACGTGACTCGCGGCGTCAGCCTGAAGCTGGAACAGGGCGCCCGGCACGCCCTGATCGGGCCGAACGGGGCCGGCAAGACGACGATCGTCGGGTTGCTCACGGGCGTCATCGCCCCGGACGGCGGATCGATCCTGCTCTTCGGCAAGGAGATGGTCGGCAAGTCGGCCGAGGCGCGGGTCAAGGCGGGCCTGGTGCGGACGTTCCAGATCACCAGCCTGTTTCGCGGACTGTCCGTGGAAGAGAACGTCTTCCTCGCGGTCAGCGAGCGCAACGGGCAGAGCGGCGACTTCTTCCGGGCAGCCGGACGTCGCGGCGACCTGCTCGACGAGACCAGGTCGATCCTCAAGCAGATGCGCCTCGAAGCGTTCGCGGGAACGCTCGTCCAAGACCTGGCCTATGGCCAGCAGCGCCTCGTCGAGATCGCGTTGGCTCTGGCGCTGCGCCCGAAGGTGCTGCTCCTGGACGAACCTGCGGCCGGCATCCCGAGCAGCGAGAGCTTCCTCTTGCTCGACGCGCTCGCCAGCCTTCCTACCGACATCGCCATCATGATGATCGAGCACGACATGTCGCTGGTGCGCCGGTTCGCCACCGACGTCACGGTGCTCGTCCACGGAGGGGTCATCCTTTCAGGCCCGCTCGACCAGGTCATGAATGCGGAAGAGGTGCAGAAGGCATATCTCGGCTCGGCCGCCGGCAAGCAGGGTGCGCACAGATGATGAAGGTCGAAAATCTCGTCGGAGGCTGGGCGGGCACCGTGATCGTGGAGGACCTCAGCCTCGAGGTCAGCCCCGGCGAGTGCGTCAGCATCGTCGGCCGGAACGGCGTCGGCAAGAGCACGCTCCTGGAACTCATCATGGGCCGCGCCTCCACATACAAGGGTCGTGTGACCATCGGCGGCAACGACGTCACGCGTGACCCGCCTCACACGCGTTCGTGGAAAGGGCTCGGCTATGTGCCGCAGAGTCGCGAGGTGTTCCGCAGCCTTTCGGTGCGCGAGCATTTCGCCATCGCCGCCCGCCCCGGTCCGTGGACCGAGAAGCGCATCATCGAGGTGTTTCCGAGCCTCGGCGCGCGCATCGACAGCTCCGCCGGAAAGCTGTCGGGCGGGGAACAGCAAATGCTGGCGATCGCTCGCTGCCTGCTCACCAATCCGCGCTACATCCTCATGGACGAGCCGTCCGAGGGCCTCGCGCCCGTCGTGGTGGACCAGTTGCTCGAGGCCATGCGCATCGTGGTGAAGTCCGGCGACGTCGCGCTGCTGCTGGTCGAGCAGCGCATCGATCTCGCCGTCGAGTTCGGCGACCGTATCATCGTCATGGACCGCGGCAGCATCGTGCACCAGTGCCTCCCGGAGGAGGTCGGAAGTGACTATGGCGAGATCGCGGAACTGTTCGGGCTCGTCGCCTAGCGGCGTCGATGCAGGAATCCGCCGTCGCGAACGCCATCACGGAGAGAAAACCATGACATCGAGGGAAGTGCTCGTCGTGGCCGAGCTTCAACAGATCCACGATGCGGAGGGCCTCGGCATCTACCAGGAGGGGGCGCGCGCGCAGATCGCACGTTTCGGCGGGGTTGTGCTCGGCCGCGGCGGCACTTCTTTCGAGGGAACGCCGCCGTTCGAACGCGTGCTGGTGCAGAAGTGGCCTTCCGCGGAAGCGTTCGAACGCTGGCAGAACAGCGACGACTACCGACCGCTGCGGGAGCGCAGGCAGCGTTGCGCGGACATGCGCATCTCCATCGTTCCCGTCGTCGGCTGACGCGGCGCGCCGGCTCTCACCAGTCGGCGTCCGCCTGGGCGACCCGGTCATCGTCTGCGAAAACCCAGGACATCGACATGCCGTCAGCACTCCGATCCTCGTTCGGTCTCGACGCCGCCCTCTCCGGGCGGCTCCTGGAAATGGGCGCGGTAGCCGACGCGTCGGTCGCCGACCGCAGCCGCGCGCTGTTCGCGGACCGGCGCGACCTCGAGATGCCGGCGGGCGGCGCCAGGCACTATGACGTCGCCTACGGCGACGACCCGCGCCAGAAGCTCGACATCTGCGCCACCTACGGCCACCGGCGGCCGGCGGTGTTGTTCGTGCCCGGCGGCGGCTTCACCCGTGGAGACAAGAGCCTCCACCTGCACGTCCCGACCTTCTTCGCCCGCGAGGGCTTCGTCGGAGTCGTCATGAACTACCGTCTGGCGCCCGACCACGGATGGCCGGACGCGGCGCGCGACGTCGCCGCCGCGCTGGATTGGATCGCAGACCATATCGGCGATTGCGGGGGAGATCCGGAGCGGATCGCCGTGCTGGCGCATTCGGCCGGCGCCGCCCACGCGGCGGCGGCGTTGTTCGACGGACGGTTCCGCCCGCAGCGTTTCGCGTCGGTGCGTGCCGTCGCTCTGTTGAGCGGCCTCTATCGGATCGACCCAGGCGTGCCCGCGTCCGGCGTCACGGCATATTTCGGCACGGATTCGACGACTTTCGACGACCGTTCGCCCCTCGGCGCGGCAGCACGGTGCACACTCCCGACAGTGGTCGCCTCGGCGGAACTGGATCCGCCCTACCTCGTGCGTCAGTCGGAAGCCTTGGCTAATGCCCTCGCCAGGAGCGGAAGTACGCCGCTCGTCCTCCATCTCGAAGGGCACAATCACGTCTCGCCGGTCATGGCGCTGGGAGGCCGCGGCGACCTCCTCGGCAAGGCTCTCGCCGAGGAGTTCCGGCGTCACCTGTGAAACGCGGCGCGCTCCGGAAATGCAGTACGGTGCGCTTTCGCCCTAGCCCGGCGGGCAGGGCGTTTCCGATGGCGGGACGACCCGCGGCCCTGTCGCTGCTATTCGGCCGCCGCCGTGGCGCCGCGCTGGCGTTCGCCGCCACGGTGGTAGCGGGTGATGTTGTGCGAGGGCACCAAGGACCTCCAGTCGACATCATGCGGAAGTGTGCCGTTGCGGCCGAAGATCTTCATCGGGTCCGCATGCAGGCCGACCGGATCCTTGCCCGCCGCCTGGTCCTTGGCCATCTGGATGAGCGTCCGGTAGAGACGCATGACGGCCATGTCGACCGGCGCCATCAATTCCTTGGAGCGGTCCTTGATCGGCCCCATGGACAGGATCATCGCCGAATCTTCCTGGGTGAAGCTGTGGAAGCCGGAGAACTTGCCTTCCTTCAGCGCCTGGCGGTTCTGCCGGTAGCGGTTCGAGCGGCTCGGCTTGTCGGGCGAGTTCAGCGTGTCGTAGGTGAGGTTCAGGCCGCGCAATGCCTCCTGGTCGAGGCCCACGTGCTCGATCATGCGGGTCTTCAAGGGCTCCTCACCCATCTTCTTCTCGACATGCCACCAGACGTGGAAGTGGATCGACTGGGTGTCGTTGATCGGCACAACGCCCATCCAGAGGTCCTCGTTGGGATTGGCAACCGCGAAGGGCGCGATGAACGCAGTGATGCGGGCATGCACCGGGTCATCCTCCCCGGTCCCGCCGCGCAGCGCCGCGTAGTGGAAGCCAAAGTCGGTTTCGTCGACCTCGATGCGCGGCGCCGAATCGAACTCCATGTCGGCGGCCGCGGCGAAGTTCAGACCCTCGAGACCTCGCGACTTCCGCAGACCGTCCGTGTGCAGGATGTTGAGGTGCGAGGAGTCGACCAGCGCCTCGATGACCTGCACGTAGTTACCGTTCTCGACGAGGTAGGCGTTGTTGCGGTTGGAATCCGGAACGTCGAACCAGGGATGATGCGGGAACTCCGGTTCCTCGCTCGGCTTGCCGAGGTAGATCCAGATGAGACCACCGGCCTCGCGCAAGGGATAGGACTTGGCCTTGATCCTGTCCTTGAAGCCGGGATCGTTGACGTTCGGCGTCTCCAGCACCGTCCCGTCGACTGCGAACTTCCAGCCGTGGAAGAGGCACCGGATGCCGCCGTGCTCGACACGGCCGCAGACAAGCGAGGCGCCGCGATGACAGCAGTGCTCGTCGAGAACGCCGACCTTGCCACTGGTGTCGCGAAACGCGACGAGCTGCTCGCCGAGGATCTCCAGCGGGAAAGGATCGCAATCCGGCGTAGGAATGTCGGACACCTGCAGGGCAGGAATCCAGAAACGGCGGAGCGCGGTGCCCATGGGCGTGCCGGCGCCGACGCGACACATCAACTCGTTGTCTTCGCGCGAAAGCATGGTAGGTCCTCCCGATATTTCTTCCATGGAAGCTAAACGCGTACGGGCCGTAGGTCAATTCCAATTTCACGGACCCAAAGGGGCGGACGACGCAGCGCCGCAGCTTTCCCAAGAGCCTCCGCGAGAGCTTTGCGATTTTACTTTTCCCCGTGCCCGAGGACCGCGTTTCTACGTCCCGCTCGCGCCCCCCAGATGTTTTACAGTCGCCTGGCCCCGGGGGGTAGGACCAGAACGCCGCACACGACACTATTGCTTCCGTGGAAGGAATCTGTAAGGTCGTCGGCGGCCTCGGTGAGGTCGGCTGGGAGGAGCAGATGCGGCTTAGAGGAAAGGTAGCGATCGTCACCGGCGGAGCGACGGGGCTCGGCCGGGCAATCGCGCTTCGCTATGCGCTGGAAGGCGCCAGGGTGGTCATCGCCGACCTCGGCGATGCCGACCCCGTCGTCGCGGAAGCAAGGGCGGCCGGCGGCGACGTCGTGGCCTCGCGGACCGACATCGCCGACGAGACGGCCGTGACGGCGCTCGTCGACCTCACCCTCCGGAACTTCGGCACCATCGACATCCTCGTCAACAACGCCGCCGTCGCTTCGACGCTGAAGATCACGCCCTTCGAGAAGCTGACCGTCGCCGAGTGGCGTCACGTCGCCGAGGTCAACATGATCGGAACCTTCCTCTGCATCCGCGAGGTCTCGCCGATCCTGCGCGCCAAGAAGGCGGGATCGATCATCAACTTCGCCTCCGGCACCGCCTTCAAGGGCACGCCGGGGATGCTCCACTACACGGCGACGAAGGGGGCGATCATCTCGATGACGCGCGTCCTGGCGCAGGAACTGGGCTCCAGCTTCGTTCGCGTCAACGCGATCTCGCCGGGCTACATCCTCACCGAAGGCAACCTCGGCAACCAGGCGTTCCTCGCCGACCAGGCCGACAAGGCCATCGCCGGACGCGCCATCAAGCGTGCCGGCTATCCGACCGACCTTGTCGGCGGCGCCTTGTTCCTTGCCAGCGACGAGTCGGAATTCGTCACCGGCCAGATCCTGGCCATCGACGGCGGATCGGTCTTCCATTGAGCGGGCGGAAGGGTAGAGCAGGAGGCGGAGAATGACGACGCATATCGCAGGTGCAGGCGCGCCGGGCTGTCCTTTCTCGAATGGCGTGCCGTTCGACCCGCTTCTCCCGGAACAGGCGGGAGAGCCGTATCCTTGGCTCGCGGTGTCGCGCCGCGAGGTGCCTGTCTTCTACTGGCCACAGCACAAGCTTTGGTGCGTGACTCGCTACGAGGACATCAACGCCATCCTCCGCGACCCGAAGACCTACTCAAACCGCAAGACGATCCGCTTCGAGAACCTGTCGGCGGAATTCGAGGCAGCCTTCCCCGAAGGCCGGCCCGACAAGGTGCTCGTCACGCTTGATCCGCCGGAACACGGGCGGCTGCGGCGCCTCGCCCAGGCTGCCTTCTCGCCGAAGCTAATCGAGTCGAAGCGCGCCGACATCCGCGCTCTGTGCGACGGGCTGATCGACGCCTTCATCGCGAAGGGCGCAGCCGACCTCGTCGTCGACTATGCCGACCGGCTGCCGGTCCAGGCCATCACCACGACGATCGGCGCGCCGATCGAGCGGACGCCGTTCTTCCGCCAGTGGGCGCTCGACCGCCTGGTGATGCTGAGGGGCGCCCCGAATTTCACGCCGCAGCAGCGCGACGAACTGATCGGCCGCGCCAGGGAGTTCAACGACTGGCTGCGGGCGTTCGTCGAGGAACGCCGCGACGATCCGCGCAACGACCTGGCCTCTGCGCTGCTCCATGCCACCACGCCGGAAGGAGACCCTGCGCTGACGATGCAGGAGATCCTCGGCCTGATCGCAACCATCCTCAGCGCCGGATCGACCTCGACGGCCCACCTTATCGCCATGATGTTCCGCGAGCTGCTGCGCAATCGCAACCAGTGGGAAGAGCTCGCCGCCGACCGCTCGCTGGTCAAGAACGCGGTGGAGGAATCGCTGCGCATCCGCACGCCCGTGCACGGCGTCGTGCGCACCACGAACCGCGACGTGGAACTGCACGGTGTGACGATCCCGGCCGACAGCGACGTCTATCTCTACTATGCGTCCGCCCAGCGCGACGGCAGTGTGTTCGCCGAGCCCGACCGCTTCGACATCCATCGAAAGGATGTCTACAAGCACTACGCTTTCGGCCGCTTCGTCCATGTCTGCCTCGGCGCGTCGCTGGCGCGCATCGAGGCGGAGGAGACACTGAACGCGTTCCTCGACCGCCTGCCGCAGATCGAACTCGTGGCCGGCCAGCCGGAAAACTGGACCCCGAACATCCTGTCGCCCGGGCTGCAGAGCCTGAAGGCGACCTGGTAGGCCCGATATGCGCGCCATCACTTATCCCGGCTCCGGCGGCATCGACACGCTGCTCCTCGCCGACGTACCCGAGCCGCAGCCGACTCCAGGGGAAGTCCTGATCGACGTCTCGCTTTGCGGCGTCAACTATGCCGACGGGCTGGGTCTGCGCACCGGCAACAACTTCCTCGGTTCGACGCCGGACAGCCGCATTCCCGGCGGTGAGGTGGTGGGCCGCCGGCGGGATACGGGGCAGCGGGTGGTGGCGATCTGCGGCAGCGGCGGCTACGCCGAGTGCGTCGCCGCCCCTGCAACGCAGGTCTTTGCGGTGCCCGACGACGTCGACGACCGGATCGCCGCAGCGCTCTTCATCCAGGGGCTGACCGCATGGCACATCGTCGGCACGCTCGGCCGGCTTGCGCCCGGCGAGAGCGTGCTCGTCCACAGCGCCGCCGGAGGCGTCGGCCTGCTCGCCCTGCAGGTCGCACGAGCGGCAGGTGCCGCCCGCATCGTCGCGACCGCTTCGAGCGCCGCGAAACGCGACCTCGCATTAGCGACCGGCGCGGACGCCGCCGTGACCGCCGACGCCGACGGGCTCGCCGAACGCGCGATGGAAGCCAATGGCGGAAAGCGCTTCGATCTGGTGCTCGACCGCTCCGGCGGAGAGGTCTTCGCCAAGTCGCTCGAGGCGACCGCGCCGCTCGGCCGCGTCGTCTGCTACGGCACCTCGTCCGGCCAGCCGGGCCAGGTCGCGACCGGCGCCCTGATCGCCGGTTCGCGCACGGTTTCCGGCTTCTGGCTGATGGACTTCCTCCGCGATCCGGACGCCGCACTCCGGGCGATCGACAGCGTCTTCGGGCTCCATCGGCGCGGGCTGCTCGCGCCGTGCATCGGCGCCGTCCTGCCACTCGAAGGCGCGGCCGACGCGCTGCGCGCCATCGCCTCGCGCGAGACGGTGGGCAAGATCCTCCTCGATACCAAGGGAAAGGTTGCCGCGTGAGCTGGTCGATCGAAATCGCGGATTCGGTGGCCCTCGTCGGCTATGCGAATCCCCCCGAGAACCGACTGCCCTTCGCGGCGCTGCGCGATCTCGACCACATTCTCGAGCAGATCGGGCACGATTCCGCGGTGAAGATCGTCGTTTTCCGCAGCACCCTCGACGGCGTGTTCAGCGCCGGCGCCGCGCTCGCCGACATCAAGGCCATCAGCGCCGGAGAGGCACCATCGGCGCCGTTCGACTGGTGGCTGCGCGTCCTGCTGCGCGTCGAGGAACTGCCTCAGCCGACCGTCGCCTTCGTCGACGGCATCGCCGCCAGCGGCGGCGCCGAGCTGGCGCTCGCCTGCACGATGCGCGTCGGCACCGCGCGTAGTGAGTTCGTCTTCCGCGAGATCGCCCGCGGCGCCATTCCCGGCGCGGGGGCGACCCAGCGGCTGCCGCGCCTGGTCGGCACCGCGCGGGCCGCCGAGATCATCCTGTCGGCTCGAAGTGTGGGCGCGGACGAGGCGATGGTGCTGGGATTGCTCCAGGCGATCCTGCCTCCCGACAGCGCCGACGCAGCGCTCCTCCAATGGCTCGGCCGCTTCACCGCGATGCCCAGGGCAGGCCTGGTGGCGGCGAAGGGGGCGATCGTCGACGGCAGCCGGCTGCCGCTGACCGAGGGGCTGCGCCTCGAGCAGGGTCTGTTTCGCGACCTGGTCGCGCCACGCTGAGCAGCCGGTGGCTCCCTGAAATCGAACCATTTTTCTCTAGAGGTATTGCATCGTGAAGATCGTATTCCAGGCGCATGACGGGACCCGGCGCGAGGTCGAGGGCGACGTGGGGGCTTCCGTGATGGAGACGGCGATCGCCAGCGGCGTGCCGGGCATCGACGCGAACTGCGGCGGCGCCTGCTCGTGCGCCACCTGCCATGTCTTCGTCGATCCGCAATGGCTGGAAACGGTCGGCGAGGCTGAGCCCATGGAAAAGGGCATGCTCGAATTCGTCGACGCCGTGCAGCCGAACTCCCGCCTGAGCTGTCAGATTCGTATCACGCCGGATCTCGAAGGCCTCATCGTCACCACACCGGCCGAACAGCAGCTGATCTAGCTCTCCGCTGTGACCCTCGATGGATTTTTCAGGCAGGCCCTACCTGTCTACCTAGTCAATATCATTCCGCCCGGCTTCCTGAGCGACAACCTGAAATAGTACGGCCTCAGTTCCTCGAACAGCTTGAACGCGAGATAGGCGAGCCGCCCCAGATCATGGAGACTCTTTGCAGGGCATCGGTTCACAAACGGCTTCCCCTTACGTCTCCGTATTCACAGCTAGTTACAAATTGTGGCCATAATGAAATGATATCATATTGATTTACATGAAATAATTGGCGCGCCTTCGTTTCCCTCTCTCACCGCCATTCCTCACATTGTACGGCCCGGAAGTCCGGACAACGTCCGATTACCCTGGGCATTTTCGCGATGGTTCCCTTGGAGACCGGTTGCGGGGTAGCAGCGGCCGCGCGTTTCGTCGATTGGCGGTCGAATCCGGTCGTTCGATTGCGCCTCGGGGCGCGTCCGGCGGGCGAACGAAGGGTCTTGCCTTTGTCCGAGGTTCACCTCGGGAGCCGTGGGCTCGTGAACCGCTCAGGCGCGGCCATGGCATTTTTGTTTTCACATTCGTGAAATTTCCCTTCGCACTCGCGATGTCGTTGACTTGGTCAGACGACAGTTCGATGCTCCTTTCGAAAGGCCGCCGCGACGGTCGGTCCTTGGGAGGTCCAGCTTCGCACCGATGCCCATCCAGCCGTGCCGGCAGCGCAGGCACGGTCCGGAGG
>CAYJMY010000001.1:42535-59272 GCA_964371125.1 uncultured Mesorhizobium sp.
CCGCGGCGCCTGCGGGGGGCGTGGGTTTGGGGGGGGGGGGGGGGGGGGGGGGTTTCGCCCCCCCCCACGTCCGCTGTCCCAAGGCAATGTCGGCGGGTGGCAGACCTATGGAGGACTCCAGCCATGATCATGGCCAAGCAAACCGCAGCGTCGGGTGTTGCCGCGAAGCGTGTCGACGTGTTGGTGGTGGGCGCCGGCTTTGCCGGCATGTACGCGGTCTACAAGTTCCGCGCGATGGGCAAGACCGTCGTCGCCATCGAGGCCGGCGGCGACGTCGGCGGGGTCTGGTATTGGAACCGCTATCCCGGCGCGCGTTGCGACCTGATGAGCGTCGACTACAGCTACGGCTTCTCGGAGGAGATTGAGCAGGAGTGGACCTGGAGCGAGCAGTTCGCCGGGCAGCCCGAGATTCTCGCCTACGCAAACTTCGTCGCCGACAAGCTCGACCTGCGCCGGCACTATCAATTCAACACGCGCGTCACCAGCGCGGTCTGGGACGAGGCGAAGAAAGTCTGGCGTGCGACGACCGACCGCGGCGACACGCTCGAGGCGCCCTACTGCATCATGGCGACGGGTCCGTTGTCCGTGCTGAAGGATCCCGACATCCCCGGTATAGAGCGCTTCAAGGGCAGGCTGCTTCGCGCGCAGAAATGGCCGCACGAGCCGGTCGACTTCGCCGGCAAGCGCGTCGGCGTCATCGGCACCGGCTCGACGGGCATCCAGATCATCCAGACGCTCGGGCGCGAGGCGGGCGAACTCTTCGTCTTCCAGCGCACGCCGAGCTTCACGCTGCCGATGCGCAACCACACGCTCGAACCCGACTACATCGCCGAGATGAAGCGGCACTACCGTGCCATGCGCGAGGCGATGCGCAACAACCCGACCGGCGGTGCGCGCCCGGCCACGTCGCGCCCCTTCTTCAGCCTGCCGCCGTCGCAGCGCCGGCAGGTGATGGAACAGGCCTGGATCAATGGCGGCCACACCTTCCTCGGCTCCTTCGCCGCCCTGCTGTCGAACCAGGAGGCCAACGACCAGGTCGCCGACTTCGTGCGCGAGAAGATCGACGAGATCGTCACCGATCCGAAGACCGCCGAGGCGCTCAAGCCGCGCGGCTATCCGATCTTCGCGCGCAGGCCGTGCCTCGATACCGAATATTACGAGACCTACAATCTGCCCAACGTGCATCTCGTCGACGTCTCGGTGGACCCGATCGTCGAGATCACCGAGAAGGGCGTCCGCACCGAGAGCGGCGAGACCGAACTCGACATGCTGATCTTCGCGACGGGCTACGACGCGTTGACCGGCGCGCTGCTCGCCTTCGACGTGGTGGGCCGCAACGGCCGCACGCTGAAGGAAAAGTGGAAGAACGGCCCGCGTTCCTATCTCGGGTTCATGGCGGAGGGCTTCCCAAATCTCTTCGCGCCCAGCGGGCCGAACGGCCCGGCAGCGCTCGCCAACCTCATCACCATCGCCGAGCACGACATCGACTGGATCGCCGACATGGTCTCCTACATGGAGGCGAACGGCGTCACCGCGGTCGAGCCGACGGCGGAAGCCGAGGAGCGATGGATGAAGCTGGTGCTGACGCTCGCGGAGAAATCGCTCATCCGCAAGGCGAACACCTGGTGGGTTGGGGCAAACGTCAAGGGCAAGCCGCAGGGCTTGACCATGTTCATCGGCGGCTTCCAGAAGTATCGTGAGCTGTGCGCCGCCGCCGCTCAGGATCGCGCGTCGAACTTCGTCTTCGATCGCGCGGCGGAGACCGTGGCGGCCTGATAGCACGATACGTGCGTCAAGCGAGGCTGGCATGAAGGTCGCCATCGCCGGCAGCGGTTTCATCGGGCGCGCCTGGGCGATCAGCTTCGCCCGTGCGGGGCATGAGGTCGCCCTGTGGGACCGGGACGCGTCCGCCGCCGGCCAGGCCCGCTCCTACATCGCCGCCGTCCTCGGGGATTTGGAACGCGCCGGGCTCCTGGGCGGGCAGGCGCCCGCGGCGGTGCTCGACCGCATCGCGGTGACGGCGGACCTTGCCGATGCTCTCGCCGGCGCAGGCCATATCCAGGAGAACACGCCGGAGAAGCTGGACGTCAAGCGCGCGGTTTTCGCGCTGATCGACGGCATGGCCGACGCGGAGGCCGTGATCGCCAGTTCAAGTTCGGCCCTGCTTCCCTCTTCCTTCACGGAGCATCTGGAGGGCCGCCACCGCTGCCTCGTCGTGCATCCGCTCAACCCGCCCTACCTGATCCCCGCGGCCGAAGTGGTTCCGGCGCCGTGGACCTCGCCGGAGACCGTCGAGCGCACGCGCGTTCTCCTGGTCGAAGCCGGCCACGCGCCGCTGGTCATGAAGCGCGAACTCGACGGCTTCATCATGAACCGCCTGCAGGGCGCACTGCTCGAGGAAGCGTTCCGGCTCGTCGCCGACGGTTATGCGGGCATCGAGGACGTCGATATCGGCATCCGCGACGGGCTGGCGCTGCGCTGGTCGTTCATGGGCCCTTTCGAGACGATCGACCTCAATGCGCCCGGCGGCGTGCGCGACTATGTCGAGCGCTACCAGGGGATCTACGAGAACCTGTTCGGACAGATGCAGCGGCGCGTCGACTGGGCGGGACCCGTGCTGGAGACGGTCGAAGCGGCGCGCCGCGAGCGGCTGCCGGAAGACAGGCTCGTCGAGCGCCAGGTCTGGCGGGACAGGCGCCTCATCGCGCTCGCCGCCCACAAGAGAAGTGCGGACGAGGACATCGGCCTATAGGGGGTCAGCGCGCCCGATCGACCTCGACCGGCCGGTCCCATGACGACACGCTCTTCGGGCGATCGAGTTGCAGCGTCGATTGCGGCGGCCGTGCCTGAGGATGCGCCTGCGCGAAACCGAGCCAGTTGTTCGGCCGCGCACGCAGATACTGCGGCGGGTAGACGACATCCACGCCGAGTTCGGCGGCGGCGTGCAAGCCCCAGCGCGGATTGTCGAGTATCGGCCGCGCCAGAGCGACAAAGTCGGCCGCACCGGAGGCGATCACCTCCTCGGCCTGGAGCGGATGGAGGATCATGCCCACGGCCATCGCCGCGAGGCCGGTTTGCTCCCGGATGGCCCGCGCGAACGTCACCTGATGGCCGGGCGCGGCCGGCGGTATCGCGATGCCCGGGCGGATATTTCCCGACGACATCACGGCGTAATCGAGCCCTTCGGCTTCCAGCAGGCGAGCCAACGCCACCGCCTCGTCCAGCGTCGAGCCCTCCGGCGTCCAGTCGGTCGAGTTGAAGCGGAAGCCCAGCGCGCGCTCGCGCGGCCACACGGCGCGCACCGCGCGCACGATCTCGACCGCGAAGCGGGCGCGATTCTCCGGGGAACCGCCCCAGCGATCCGTGCGCCGGTTGGTTATCGGCGAGAGGAAGTTGTGGATCAGGTAGCCGTGGGCTCCGTGGATCTCGACAAGGTCGAAGCCGGCGCGCAGAGCGCGGCAGGCGCTGTCGGCGAAGGCCCGCACGATCCGCCAAATGCCGGCATCGTCCAGCGCCTCGGGGACCGGCCACCCCTCGTCATAGGCGATCGCGGACGGCGCGACGGGTGTCCAGCCGCCTTCCGCAGGTGGCAACGGTTCGCCGCGCCAACGCTCCGGGATCGTCCGCGTCGACGCCTTGCGGCCGCCGTGGCCGAGCTGGACGCCGATCTTCGCGGAGGACAGGCTGCGCAGTTCTACGACCAGGCTGGCGAGCGCCGCTTCCTGAACGTCGTTCCACAAGCCGAGGTCGCCAAGCGTGCCGCGCCCGATCTGCTCCACGGCGGTCGCCTCGACGATGACCAGTCCCGCACCCGACATCATCATCGAGCCGAGGTGGACGAGATGCCAGGTCCGCGCGATGCCGTCGACGGCGCTATACTGGCACATCGGCGAGACGACGATGCGGTTGGCAAGGGTGAGGCCGCCGATACGGCCCTCGCCGAAGAGTGCGCTCATGGGTTCTCCTCCCCGATTCCGCGCATCTCGGCGCACAATTCCGGGGAAGGCAAACCGCGACCGCGCCGACCACCCAGTTTCACATTCGTGAAAGATCCCTTCGCATCCTCGTGGCGAATTGACTTGGGCAATCCTCCCACCGATTTTGCGCCACGCACGGTGGGGCCCGTGCTTTCGGGAGGAGATGCCCATGCAGGGCCTGATGCAGGACCGTCCGCTGCTGATTTCGTCGCTGATCGATCATGCGGCGCGCTACCATCCCGACGTCGAGATCGTCAGCCGCACCTGCGAGGGGCCGGTCGTGCGCACCACCTGGCGCGACCTGGCGAAACGCGTGGCAAAACTCGCCAATGCGCTGAAACGGATGGGCATCAAGCCCGGCGACCGTGTCGCCTCGCTCGCATGGAATACCCATCGCCACGTCGAACTCTATTTCGCCGTTTCCGGGATCGGCGCCGTGCTCAACACGGTCAATCCGCGGCTCTTCCCCGAACAGATCGACTACATCGTCAACCACGCCGAGAACCGTGTCCTATTCTTCGACATCACCTTCGCCGGTCTCGTCGCGGGTCTTCGCGGGAAGCTCTCGACGGTGGAGCGCTTCGTCGCGCTGACGGACGCGGACCACCTTCCCCCCAACGTTTCCGCCGAGGCCTACGAGGATCTGCTATCGCCCGAGACCGAGCTGATCGACTGGCCCGTCTTCGACGAGCATACGGCCTCGTCGCTCTGCTACACGTCCGGCACGACCGGCAATCCCAAGGGCGTGCTCTACACGCACCGCTCGACCATCCTGCATTCCTTCATGGTCTGCACCGCCGACGGCTTCCGGCTCTCGAGCGCCGACAGCGTGCTGCTGGTCGTTCCGCTCTTCCACGTGAACGCCTGGGGCATCCCCTATGCCGCGGCCATGTGCGGGGCGAAGCTGGTGCTGCCCGGTCCGAAGCTCGACGGAAGGAGCCTCTTCGAACTCGCCGTCGCGGAGAAATGCACCTTCTCGCTCGGCGTACCGACCGTCTGGCTCGGCTTCTTCCAGCATATCGACGATACCCCCGGGCTCGATATTTCGGGCCTCCGGCTGGAGCGTGTCGTCATTGGCGGATCCGCCGCCCCGCGGGCTATCATCGAGCGGTTCCGGCGCGACCTCGGCGTCTTCGTGATCCATGCCTGGGGCATGAGCGAGACCAGCCCCGTGGCGACGGTCGGAAACCTGCTCCCGAAGCACAGCGGCCTGCCGGAGAAGGAGCAGGTCGACGTGCAGGTGCGGCAGGGCCGCGTCGTCTACGGCATCGAACTGAAGATCGTGGACGAGGATCGCAATGCGCTGCCGCAGGACGGCTCCGTCGCGGGCGATCTCTATGTCCGCGGCCCTTGGGTGACCTCGGGCTACTTCAAGGGCGTCGGCGGCGACATGCTGGATGCCGACGGATGGTTTCCGACGAGCGACGTCGCTAAGATCGACAGTGACGGATACGTCGTGCTGACCGACCGCTCCAAGGACGTGATCAAGTCCGGCGGCGAGTGGATATCCTCAATCGACCTCGAGAACGCCGCGGTCGCTCATCCGGCGGTGCAGGAGGCGGCGGTAATCGGCCTGCCGCATCCCAAATGGCAGGAAAGACCGTTCCTCGTCATCGTGACCAAGCCGGGAACGACGCCGAGCCGCGACGAGATTCTCGACTTCCTGTCGGCGCGCGTCGCGAAGTGGTGGTTGCCCGACGACGTCGCCTTCGTGTCCGAACTGCCGCATACGGCGACCGGCAAACTGCAGAAGACGAAGTTGCGTGAACAGTTCCGCGACCACGTGCTGCCGTCGCCGGTGACTTCACATACGTGAAATGACCCTGCACAAACTTGGGTTGATTGTCTCAGCGGCGCGCTTGTCCTAAGGCTTCAGGACTGGTACCGGCCGCATTGGGAGGAATGATGCCGCGCGCGCTCTTTGATGACCCCGACGGGACACTTGCGATGCTGCGGGACAGCGTCGAGGCGCTTTCCGCGCGCTCGCCGGGTCCGGCGTCCCTTCGCGCCAAGCGGTCCCGCGGCGGCGACACCGACTCCGCCCTGTGGTCGGCGATGGCCGAAGCCGGCTGGACCGGCCTTCTGCTGCCCGAGGATCTCGGCGGCGCCGGTCTCGGCCTTGCCGAGCAGGCCGTCCTGAGCGAAGCGCTGGGGCGGGCGCTGATCGCCGAGCCGATCGCGGCGGCGGCGGTATTCGCCTCGGTGCTCCTGCGCGACGCCCCTCCCTCATCCGAGCGCGATCGCCTGTCACGGGGACTTGCCAACGGCTCGCTTCGCATTTCTCCCGCTTGGCGCCAGCCCCCGAAACACCCGTCCAGCCGCGCGCTGACGGCGTCGGAGGATGCTGCCGGCATCCTTCTCGACGGCGGACTCCAATTCGTCGACGCGGCCGCCAGTGCAACGGACTTCCTGGTCGTCGCGCCTCTCCTCGACGGTCCGACACTGCTTTCGGTTCCTAGCATTTCGTCGGGTCTTTCGCTGGACGAGAGGGCGGGCGTCGACGGCGCCATGATCGGCGCGCTCCGCTTCGACCGCGTGCGGGTGCCGACGGATCGTGCCCTCGCACGAGCCGGGAGCGCCGATGCCCTTGTCGCGAATGCCGTCATCCACGCGCGGGTCGCGCTCGCGGCGGAGCTCGCCGGCATCGCCAGCAAGGCGGTCGAAATGACGATTTCCTACACCAAGGACCGCGTGCAATTCGGCAAGCCGATTGCAAGCTTCCAGGCCGTTCAACATCGCCTCGTCGAGATGTGGAGCGATGCCGAGTTCGCCTGCGCCGCGGTGGTCAACGCGGTGACGCGGCAGTCGGAAAGCGACCCGCGCGCGGCGCGGATGGCGGTGCTCGCCGCCAAGGCGCGTGCCGGGGACGCCGCCACCTCGATCTGCCGGCGCGCGGTCCACCTTCACGGCGCGATGGGCTTCACCGACGAGCACGACATCGGCCTTTACCTCAAGCGGGCAGTCGCGCTCAGCGCGACGCTCGGTCAGCCCGAGGCCCTGCGCCTCGAATTCGTCGAAATGGAACGGGCGGCCTGAGCGGCCGCCGGGAGGATCTCTTGCGGAACAATCTCATCAAGGTCGAAGTGGCCGACAAGATCGCAGTCGTCACGCTGGATAACCCCCCGGTCAACGCCTATTCGAGGGACTTCGCCGAGGAGTTGATCGAGGTCTTCGACGAGCTCAACGATACGCCGGAGGTGCGCTGCATCGTCGTCACCGGACGCGGCAAGGTCTTTTCGGCCGGCGCCGACATCAAGAACCGCCAGGCGATCGGCGACATCAAGGGCGAGACATACCGCCACCTGCGGCGTACGCGCGAAGTGTCGAACTGCATCATGGAGTGCAACAAGGCCGTCATCACCGCCGTCAACGGGCCGGCGCTCGGCGCCGGCCTCGGCCCGGTCTTCGCCGCCGACATCGTGCTTGCATCCGAGACCGCCGTGTTCGGCCTGCCGGAGATCGATATCGGACTCATGGGCGGCGCGCGCCACGCAATGTCCTTCTTCCCCAAATCGCTGGCGCGGCGCATGATCCTGACCGGCTACCGCGCTCCGGCCGCCGAGCTCTATCGTCGCGGCCTCATCGAGGCCTGCGTGCCGCCGGAGCAACTCATGGAGGAAGCGATGTCGATGGCCCGCACCATCGCCTCGAAGAGCCCCAAGGCGTTGAGCCTCGCCAAGCGGGCGATCAATACCGTCGAGCACATGCCGCTGCGCGACGGCTATCGATTCGAGCAGAACCTGACCGTCGAAATGACCCGGCACGAGGATTCGAAGGAGGCCATGCGCGCTTTCGTCGAGAAGCGGCCGGCCGTCTTCAAGGACGTCCTGTGATGGCGACAGACTGGAACGCGATGCCGGACGAGGATTTCCGGGCCGCCTTCCGCAGTCTGGTCGGCCGGCGCCTTCCGTCCGAATTGCGCTTCATGCGCAAGCAGCGGCCCCTCTTCGACGAGGTTGCCGCATGGTACCATGCGCTGGCGGAGGAAGGCTGGCTGTCGCCGGTCTGGCCCGTGAAGTATGGCGGCATGGGGCTCAATCCGGCCAAACACATGATCTATGTCGAGGAATGGGGCCGGCTCGGCTGTCCGCGCATTCCCGACCACGGCATCGGACTGATCGGCCCCCTGCTGATCGAACACGGCAACGAGGAGCAGAAGGCCACCTACCTGCCCAAGATCCTGTCGGGCGAGCATGTCTGGTGCCAGGGCTATTCCGAACCGAATTCGGGCTCCGACCTCGCGAGCCTGCGCACCGCGGCCGTGCGCGACGGCGATCAATTCGTCGTCAACGGCCAGAAGATCTGGACCACGCTGGCTCACTGCGCCAACTGGATATTCGCGCTGGTGCGCACCAGCCGCGACGAGAAGGTGCGCCAGAAGGGCATCACGGTCCTGCTGATCGACATGACGACGCCCGGCGTGAAGGTCAGGCCGATCGCCAACCTGCGCGGCGAGACGGACTTCTGCGAAGTCTTCTTCGACAATGTCCGCGTGCCGGTCGAGAACGTCGTCGGCGAGATCGATCAGGGCTGGAACGTGGCGAAGTCGGTGCTCGGCCACGAACGCATCTTTCTCGGTGCGCCCACCCGTCCCGAGATCGCAATCGAAAGGCTGGAGAAACTGGCGCGCGCCCGCGGCGCCTTCGAGGACCCGGCGTTCCTGTCGCGCTACGCGAAGCATCGCCTCGATCTCTACGACCTCGGCTCCGCCTTCGAACGATTCGCCAAGGTGCTGCGCGACGGCGGCGAGCTGGGCGCGGACGTCTCGATCCTCAAGATCTTCACGACGGAGCTCTACCAGCGCATCACCGAGGAGACGATTGCGCTGGCAGGCGAAGACGCCCGCTACTTCGATGACATCGAAGCGGGCAACGACCAGGTCGACGCGATGAACCTGTTCCTCGATTCGCGCGCACCGGCGATCTTCGGCGGTTCGAACGAGATCCAGAAGAACATACTGTCCAAGGCCGTGCTCGGTCTGCCGGGCTGATAAAGCCGCCGGTCGACGATGCCGGCGCTGGGGGAGGAGAAATGAACGCTTCCGCTGCGGTCCAGCCGCGGGACAACGTCGCCGCAGGGGCCGACAACGTCCTGGAGGCGCGGGGCCTGACCAAGGTTTTCGGCGGATTCGCCGCCGTCAAGGGCGTGAACCTGGCCGTGCGGCGGGGCTCCATCCATGCGCTGATCGGGCCGAACGGCGCCGGCAAGACCACCTGCTTCAACCTGCTGACCAAGACGCTGGTTCCGACCGAAGGCCGCATCCTGTTCGACGGCGAAGACATCTCGTCGCTGCGCACCTCGGAAGTGGCGCGCCGCGGGCTCGTGCGGTCGTTCCAGATCTCGGCGACCTTCCCCAATCTCACTGCCCGCCAGAACGTGCGCGTGGCGCTGCAATCTTCCTTCGGCACGGCCTATCACTTCTGGCGGTCTCTGCGGGCGGTGGCGTCGCTGAACAGCCGGGCGGACGAACTCCTGGAGCAGGTCGGCCTCGCGGCAAGCCGCGACGCGCTTGCCGCCGAACTCTCCTACGGCAAGAAGCGAGCGCTCGAGATCGCGACAACGCTCGCTCTCGAACCCCGAGTCATGCTGCTCGACGAACCAACCGCCGGCATGGGCCACGAGGACATCGAACCGATCACCGACCTGATCCGGAGCGCTGCCGTCGGCCGCACGGTACTGCTCGTCGAGCACAATCTCTCCGTCGTCTCGACGCTCTGCGACAAGATCACCGTCCTGCAGTATGGCCAGGTGCTGGCCGAGGGCAACTATGCCGAGGTCTCGAACGATCCCGCGGTCGTGACCGCCTACATGGGAGGCGTCGATGAGTAGCCTCTCGATGACGAAGCCAGCGCCGGCGGCCGCGCCAGCGATGCTCGATGTTCGGGACCTCAACGCCTGGTACGCCGAGTCGAAGGTGCTGCACGGCATGACCTTCGACGTGCGCGAAGGCGAATTGCTCACGCTGATCGGCCGCAACGGCGCCGGCAAGACGACGACGCTGCGCTCGATCATGGGCATCGTGCGCAAGCGCACAGGATCGATCGCGTTCTCCGGCCGGGAACTTGTCGGCAGGCGAACGTACCAGATCGCCCGACTCGGCATCGGCTACTGCCCCGAGGAACGGGCGATCTTCTCCTCGCTCTCGGTGCGCGAGAACCTCTTCCTGCCTCCAGTCCTTCGCGAGGGCGGGCTTTCGGACGAGGCGCTCTATGCGACCTTTCCCAACCTGAGGGCGCGCGGCGCCAGCCAAGGAACAAAGCTCTCGGGCGGCGAACAGCAGATGCTGGCCATCGCACGCATCCTGCGGACAGGCTCGCGTCTGCTCCTTCTCGACGAGCCGAGCGAAGGCCTCGCGCCCGTCGTGGTCAAGGAGATCGGCGAAACCATCAAGCGGCTCAAGGCGCAGGGCTTTACCATTGTGCTTGTCGAACAGAACCTGCGCTTCGCCCGCCAGGTCGCCGACCGTCACGTCGTCGTCGAGAACGGCAAGGTGGTCGACATCCTCACCAATGACGAGCTCGCCGCCGACATGGGCCGCGTCAAAACCTACCTGGGAGTCTGACGGCAATGTTCGAGGGTATCACCTCCCAGCTCCTCTTCGGCCAGGTCCTGCTCGGCCTCATCAACGGCTCGTTCTATGCGATGCTGTCGATGGGGCTGGCGATCATCTTCGGCCTGATGAACGTCGTGAACTTCACGCATGGCGCGCAGTACATGCTCGGCGCGTTCGTCGCCTGGCTACTGCTCAATTTCCTCGGCCTCGGCTACTGGCCTTCGCTCGTCATCGCGCCGGTCGTGGTCGCCGTGTTCGGCATGGCGATGGAGCGGTTCCTCCTGCGCCCCCTGCAGAGTCTAGACCATCTCTACGGGCTGCTGGCTACCTATGCCGTCGCCCTGATCGTCGAAGGCCTGGTGCGCTACCAGTATGGTTCGACCGGCCTGCCCTACGACAATCCGATTCCGGGCGGCGTCAATCTCGGCTTCATGTTCCTGCCATACTACCGACTGTGGGTAGTCGTCTTTTCGATCATCACCTGCGTCGGCACCTGGATTCTCATCGAGCACACCAAGCTCGGAGCCTATCTGCGTGCCGCCAACGAGAAGCCGCAGATCGTAGAGGCCTTCGGCATCAACGTGCCGAAGATGATGACGCTGACCTACGGCTTCGGCGTCGGCCTGGCGGCGCTTTCCGGAGTGCTCGCCGCGCCGATCTACCAGGTCTCTCCGTCGATGGGATCGAGCCTGATGATCGTCGTCTTTGCGGTGGTGGTCATCGGCGGCATGGGATCGATCGTCGGCGCGGCCGTGACCGGATACATGCTGGGTGTCGTCGAGGGGCTGACCAAGGTCTTCTACCCGGAGGCCGCCAGCGTCGTGATCTTCCTGTTCATGATCGTCTCGCTCTACCTACGCCCGTCTGGCCTGTTCGCCAGCAAGGAGTCCGTGTGATGCAGCGCATGATTCTCCTGGCGGTCGTCGCCGCGGCGGCCATAGCGGCCCCCTTCCACTTCTACTCCGTGACACTGATGACGATCATGTGTTTCGTCGTCTTCGCCTGCTCGTTCAACCTGCTGCTCGGTTACACCGGCCTGCTCTGCTTTGGCCACGCGATGTTTTTCGGCGGCGCGGCCTACGTAACCGGCTACGTGCTCAAGTCGACGTCGCTGTCGACCGAACTCGCCATCCTCGCGGGCGGCGCCGCGGCGGGCCTGCTCGGCGCGCTGATCGGTTTCCTGACCATGAAGCGTCAGGGCATCCAATTCGCCATGATCACGCTCGCCTTTTCTCAGTTCATCTATTTCGTCTTCCTCCAGGCTCCGTTCACCGGCGGTGAGGATGGCATGCAGGCGATTCCGCGAAACGCCCTGTTCGGCATCGTCGACATCAGTTCGAACCTGACATTCTACTACGTGGTCCTGGCCATCACGGCGCTGTGCGTCCTGGTCTACTACCGCGTCGTCCATTCGCCCTACGGTGAGGTGCTGAAGGCGGTCCGCGACAACCAGCCACGCGTCGAATCCCTCGGCCTCGATCCCGAGAAGATCAAGCTCGTGGCCTTCATCATCTCGGCGGCGATGGCGGGTGTCGCCGGCGGCATGAAGGCGACCGTCTACCAGTTCGCAACGCTGACCGACGCGTCGTGGCCGATCTCGGGCGAGGTCATCCTGATGACGCTACTCGGCGGCCTCGGGACGCTCACCGGTCCGGTGTTCGGCGCGGCCATCATCATCCTGCTCAACGACTATCTCGCGGGGTTCGGCGAGTGGGCGCTCGTTTCACAGGGCGTGATCTTCCTGGCGGTGATCGTCTTCTTCCGCCGCGGCTTCGTCGGCGAACTGGCGGCGTTCAAGCGATACCTCGCGCGCCGTTCCGCGCGGCCCGACCCCTCGGCCACGCCCGCGGGCAAGGCTGCGGAAGCGCGCGGCTGATCGGTTCTAGAATTCGATGTCGATAGGTTGATCGAAAGGATCGACCTGCCTCACCGACTTCACCGCCCGCTGCAGCACGGCGAGATAGCGGTCGCGGTTCTCGCGTATCCGGTCACGGGCGCCGCCCATACCCAACACCGCCGGCTGGTTCTGGATCTTGATCGGCAGCAGCATGCATATCGTGCCGCCGCCGAGGAAGGGAATGTCCTCGGCGTAGCCGTAACCTTGGGTGCGGATCTCGCGAATCCTGTCCATTATCGAGCCGACCGTCACGCGTTCCGTCTTACCTGCGGCGATGTTCGCACGACGGACGAGGTTGTCGATCTTATCATCCGAGAGCGTCGACATGAGGGTCCAGCCGACAACGGACAGCGTCACCGGCCTCAGGGTACCCTCGTCTACGTGAAAGCGTAGCGGATGGACGGACTGGATGATCTGTACGTACTGGATGTAGATGTCGTTCTTGGTGTTGATCGAGACGGTTTCGCCCGTTGCCGCATGCACGTCGCGCATGGCGTCGAGGACGCGGCTCGATCCGAACAGGGCGCGCGGCACCCAGTCGCCCAGCGCGGTAACTTTCGGCGTCGGGAAGTAAACCCGTTCCCGCCGGTCGAAGTTTAAGTAGCCGAGCGTCACCAACGTCTTCAGCAGCACCGTGGAACTCGACTGCGGATATCCGAGCGCCAGTGCGATCTCCGACATCGCACGAGGCTTCCTAACCTCCATGAAATATTCGAGAATTTCGATCGCCCGTGTGGCTGACTTGACCTGTGCCGACTGCATTCCCGGCTCCTCCGCTGGCCCTTTGATTTTCAGGGATGTGAAACTGCGCCACACGTATAAATGTTTCTGGTCCCTCCTGACTGCGCATGACAAGGTGACCTTCGTCAAGACCGGCAGGGAGGATTTGCCTGAGCTTGGCCCCCGAATAGCGGCGAACGCGGACCGGCAAAGGCCGGCGGGGAGGGAGGTAAGGATGAAACTCGGCCTCTTTTACGAACACCAGCTGCCGCAGCCCTGGAGCGAGGGCAGCGAGCAGAAACTGTTCAACGACGCCCTCGACCAAATCGAGCTCGCCGACCGTGTCGGCTTCGACCATATCTGGGAAGTCGAGCATCATTTCCTCGAGGAGTATTCCCATTCCTCGGCGCCCGAAGTTTTCCTCGGCGCTGTGTCGCAGCGTACGAAGAACGTGCGGATCGGCCATGGCATCTGCCTTTCCTCGCCGCGCTACAACCATCCGGCGCGTGTCGCGGAACGCCTCGCCACGCTGGATCTGGTCTCCAACGGCCGCGTCGAATGGGGCACCGGCGAGTCCGGCTCGCTGATCGAGATGCACGGTTTCGGCATAGAGCCGGAGCAGAAGACCGCTATGTGGCGGGAAGGCGTCGAGCAGACCGCCAACATGATGGCCATGCGGCCCTATCCGGGCTTCGAGGGTCAGTTCTTCTCGATGCCGACGAGGAACGTCGTGCCGAAGCCCTTGCAGAAGCCGCATCCGCCGATCTGGATGGCGTGCTCGCGCCGCGAGAGCATCCTGCGGGCCGCACGCCACGGGGTCGGCGCGCTCGTCTTCGGCTTCATGGAAGCGTCGCAGGCCAAGGCCTGGCGAGACGAATACTATGCCCTCATCAGGTCCGACGAGTGCGTGCCGATCGGCCACTCGGTTAACGCCAACTTCGCTACCCTCAACGGCATGATGGTTCACGAGAACCATGACGAAGCGATCCGACGCGGCCTCGATGGCTTCCGCTTCTTCGGCTACTCGATCGCGCACTACGCGGTCTACGGAGAGCACAAGCCGGGCATCACCAATCTCTGGAAGCGCTTCCTGACCATCAAGGACGACATGAAGGACACGCCGGGCGCGGGATCGATCGGCACCCCGAAAAGCGTGCGCGACCATCTCAGGTCCTATGCCGACGTCGGCATCGACCAGATGATCTTCATCCAGCAGTCCGGGATGAACCGCCACGAACACATCTGCGAGGCGATCGAGTTGTTCGCCCGCGAGGTCATGCCGGAACTCAAGGAAGGCGAGGAAGAACGCCTAGCGCGGAAGGACGAGGAGCTTGCGCCCTTCATCGAGAAGGCGTTGGCGCGCAAGCCGCGCCTGGCGGAGCTCCCCCTGAACGAGGTCCCGAACGTCGAATCGATCGGTGTCGTGCTCGAGCGGCGCTCGGGCAAGGACTACGCGTCGGCCGGCGGAACCTATGCCGACCCCACGCGCGGCGGCGCGATTCCCATGGCGTCGCGCGAGATGTTCGCAAAGGCGGCCAAGGCAGGATGAACGCGCGCGAGAAGATAGGGGCTGAACAGGTGGCGGGAATGCGCAGGCTCGAAGGACGGGTGGCCCTGGTCACCGGTGGCGGTCGCGGGATCGGCAGGGCGATCAGCGAGGCGTTTGCCCGCGAGGGCGCCGCCGTGGGCGTGTTCGACTTGAAGCCCGAGATCTCCGGCGAGGCGGCGGATGCCATCAACGGCGACGGCGGGCGCGCCATCCCGATCGTCGGCAACGTCGCCAGGCGCGAAGACCTGTTCGCGGCAGCGGCAAAGCTCAAGGAGGCGTTCGGCCCCGTCACGGTCCTGGTCAACAACGCGATGTGGAACCGCTACGGCTCGTTGCTCGAACAGGACGAGACGACGATCGGCCGCATGATCGACGTGGGCTTCAAGGGCGTGATCTGGGGCTATCAGGCCGTCGTTCCGCATATGCAGGAGGCAGGCGGCGGCGCGATCGTCAACATCGGCTCCCCGGCGGCGCTGATCGCCCTCCGCAACGGCATCATGTACAGCGCCGTCAAGGCCGCCGTTCAAGCTGCGACACGCTCGGCCGCGGCCGAGTTCGGACCGATGAACATCCGGGTCAACGCGATCGCCCCCGGCTCCACCCGGACGGATGGAGCAAACCTCGTCGTCGACGAGGCCGGATGGGAGCGCCGGCGCCAGAAAGTGCCCCTCGGCCGCCTCGGCGAGCCCGAGGATATCGCCAAGGCCGCCGTGTTCCTCTCCAGCGACGAATCCAGTTGGGTCAGCGGCGATATGTTGCTGGTCGATGGCGCCATGACATTCGCATTCTCGTGAGATCAGCCGGCGGGGGTCGCCGGATGTGCAGCAGCTTTGCGGGCTTACTAGAACGGCGCCGCAAGCAAAGAACGGAGGATATGAAATGAAAACTTCCAAGCGCAGCTTCGTGCTCGGCGCGATCCTGGCGTGCTCGACGATCCTGTCGGCATCCGCCGTATTCGCCGAAGGCATTTCAGGAGACGTGGTCAAGATCGGCGTCATGAACGATCAATCCGGCCCCTATGCCGACAATGGCGGCCCGGGCACGGTCGAGGCCGCTCGGATGGCCATCGAGGATTTTGGCGGCGAAGTGAACGGCAAGAAGATCGAACTGGTCATCGCCGACGACCAGAACAAGCCCGACATCGGTGCTGCGATCGCCCAGAAGTGGGTCGACGAAGAGGGAGTCGACGCGATCGTCGGCGGCTCGGCCTCCTCGATCGCCATCGCCATCCAGAAGATGATGGCCGAGAAGAAGAAGCCCTACATGCTCGCGGGCACCGCCTCTTCGGCGCTGACCAACGACGCCTGCTCGCCGATGGGCATGCAGTGGGTCCTCGATACCTATTCGCTCGCCAAGGGCGTCATCAAGTCGATGCTGGCCGAGGGCAACCAGACCTACTACTTCATCACGGTCGACTACGCCTTCGGCAAGACATGGCAGGCCGATGCGACGAAGTTCATCGAGGACGCCGGCGGCAAGGTGCTGGGGTCGGTCCTCCACCCGCTGAACAGCAACGACTTCTCATCGTATCTCCTCCAGGCGCAGGCCAGCGGCGCCAAGGTCATCGTGCTGGCGAATTCGGGCTCCGACTTCGCCAACGCCGTCAAGCAGGCCCAGGAGTTCGGAATCCAGGCCGGCGGCCAGAAAGTCGTGGCGCTGGGCCTTCAGATCAATCAGGTCCACGGCATCGGCCTCGAGGCGGTCAAGGGCATGTCCCTCGTCACTCCCGGCTACTGGGACCTGAACGACGAGACCCGCGCCTTCGCCGACCGCTTCAAGAAGCGCTTCCGCGATCGCATCCCGAACGAGACGATGTCGGGCACCTACAGCGCCATCACGCACTACCTGAAAGCCGTCAAGGAGACCGGAACCGACGACGGCGAGCCGGTCGTGGCCAAGATGCATGAGATGCCGATCAACGACTTCCAGATGAAGGACGTCAAGATTCGTGCCGACGGCCAGGTCATGCGCCCGATGTACGCTGTGACGGTGAAGGCGCCCGACCAGGTGAAGCAGCCCTACGATTACTACACGGTGACGG
>CAYJMY010000002.1:0-56127 GCA_964371125.1 uncultured Mesorhizobium sp.
GCGCGAGACCGCGGAGATGGCGCAGACATACTCCATGCAGCTGAGTTCCTGCCGGTAGCCCCGGCCCGGCGCCGCAAAGGCGGAGGCCCGGAACCTCGGGGACGACCGTTCACCAGGATGTGACGCTGCGGCAGATGCGACGCCGTGTTATGGCTTGGGGCACGCGCCGACGTGGCGCCGACCCTGGAGACCGACCGAATGCGCCGTCTGATCCTCGCCGCAGCCATGCTCGCCACGGTGTCGGGCGCGACGCTGACCGCGACCGCCGCCTCCGCCGAGGAGACCTGCACCGGCGAGAACTGCCCGCCGCCGCAGAGTCAGGGCGGCGGCGGCCGCGACTGCGAGAGCAAGAAGGAACAGACCGTCTCCTGACGGTCCAGTCACGGCGAACCGCGAGGCTTTCGACCCGGCGCGCCGGGGGCGATGCCGGTGAAGGTCGGCGTCCTACTTGTGCGGCGCGTCGATCGGCTCGGGATCGTGCGGGGCCGCTCCGTCCGGCCGGGCGAAGCTGATCACCGGTTCCATGCGCGCGAGAACGTCGTCGGAGAGCCAGCACAGGCTGCGGTGGCCCTTGCCGAGATCTTTCAGCGGCGGCAGCTCGGTTTCGCACAGATTGCCCGGCACCAGCGACTTGTAGCGGCAGCGTGTCTGGAACGGGCAGCCCGGCGGCGGGTTCATCGCAGAGGGAATGTCGCCCTCCAGCACGATGTGCTTCTTGACCACGCTGGTGTCGGCGATCGGGATAGCCGAGAGCAACGCCTCGGTATAGGGGTGGTAGGGCGGCGAGAAGATCTGGTCGGTCGTGCCCTGCTCGACGATGTGGCCGAGATACATGACGACGACGCGGTCGGCGATGTAGCGCACCACCGACAGGTCGTGGCTGATGAACAGCATCGTCGTCTTGTTCTGCCGCTGGATGTCCATCAGCAGTTCGGTGACGGCCGCCTGGACCGACACGTCGAGCGCCGACACCGGCTCGTCAGCGACGACCACCCTCGCGTTGCCGGCGAAGGCGCGGGCGACGCCGATGCGCTGCTTCTGTCCGCCTGAAAGCTGGCGCGGCATGCGGTCGGCGAAGGCGCGCGGCAGCTTGACCAAGTCGAGCAGCTCCAACATGCGGTTCTGCCGGTCGGCCGCCGTCTTGCCGACCTTGAACTTCTCCAGCGTGCGGATGATCTGCGCGCCGACGCTATGGCTGGGATTGAGCGTGTCGAACGGGTTCTGGAAGACCATCTGAATCGACGAGATGGTGTCGACGGAACGCTGCTCGATGCCGATCGACTGGATGTCCTTGTTGCCGAGGGTAACGCTGCCGGAACTCGCGGTCTCGAGGCCGAGCAGGACCTTGGCCAGGGTCGACTTGCCGCAGCCGGATTCGCCGACGATCGCCACCGTCTCGGATTCGCGCGCCTCGAAACTGATCGACTCGTTGGCCTTGACGACGCGACCCTCGCCGCCGCCGAACATGGCGTTGGCCGAGACGCGGTAATATTTCCTGAGATCGTCGATCTTCAGTACCGGCGCGCCGGGCTTGACCGGCTCGTTCTTCTTCTTCGCGCCTTCCGGCAATGCCGCCCAGTCGATCTCGTTGAAGCGCACGCAGCGGCTGAAGTGGTTGTCGTGACCGTCGACCGCGATCATCGGGATCTCGTCGGCGTTACACAGGCCCTCGACGAAGTGCTGGCAGCGCGGACCGAAATTGCAGCCCTTCGGCCGTTCGTGCGGCAGCGGCAGCTGGCCGGGAATGGCGACCAGCGGCCGCGAGTTCTTGTCCGCGCCCGGAAGCGGGATCGAGCGGAACAGGCCCTGCGTGTAGGGATGGCGCATGCGGTCGAAGACGTCCTTGACCGAGCCGGTCTCCACCGCCTCGCCGGAATACATGACCGTGATGCGGTCGCAGGTCTCCAGGATCAGGCCGAGATTGTGCGACACGAAAATCATCGACGTGCCGAACTGCTTGCCCAGCCCCTTGACCAGTTCGACGATGCCGGCCTCGACGGTGACGTCGAGCGCCGTCGTCGGCTCGTCGAGCAGGAGAAGCGCCGGCTTCGACAGGAGCGCCATGGCGATGACGATGCGCTGCTGCTGGCCGCCCGAGAGCTGGTGCGGATAGGAACGCATCATGCGTTCGGGGTCGGGCAGGCGCACCGCCTTGACCATCTCCAGCGCGCGGCGCCAGGCCTCCTCCTTCGACACCTTGTCGTGGAGGATCGGCACTTCCGTCAGTTGCTGGCCGACCTTCATCGCCGGATTGAGGCTCGCCATCGGCTCCTGGTAGATCATGGCGATCTCGTTGCCGCGGATCGAGCGCAGCTCGGCCTCGGACAATTCGCCCATGTCCTTGCCCTTGAACCGGATCCGGCCACCGACAATCTTCCCGCGGTTGCCCATGTCGCGCATGATGCCGAGCGACACCGTCGACTTGCCGCAGCCGGATTCGCCGACGATGCCCATCGCTTCGCCGGGCATCACAGTGCACGAGAAGTCCATCACCGCCGGGATCTCGCCCCGCCTGGTGAAGAAGGAGATCGACAGGTTGTCGATCTCGAGGATCGGGTCGGCGGTGGTCCTGACGGCTTCGTTCATCGCGATCTCCGAACTCAGTCTTTCAGCGACTGTTCTCGCAGCGAGTCGGCGAGCAGGTTGAGGCCGAGCACCAGCGACATCAGCGACAGCGCCGGCGTAACGCCCTGCCAGAAGTAGAGCCTGAGCTGCGCCACCTGGCTGCCGTCCTTGATCGAGGTGCCCCAGTCGGGGCTTTCCGAGCCCATGCCGAGGCCGAAGAAGCCGAGCGTGCCGAGCAGGATGGTGGTGTAGCCGATGCGTAGGCAGGCATCGACGATCAGCGGCCCGCGGGCATTGGGCAGCATCTCCCACAGCATGATGTACCAGGGCGTCTCGCCGCGCGTCTGCGCGGCGGCGATGTAGTCGCGCGTCTTGATGTCCATGGCGAGGCCGCGGACGATGCGGAACACGCCCGGCGAGGAAGCGAAGACGACGGCGACGAAGATGTTGAGCTCGTTCGGCTCGATGCCGAACACGTCGAACACCGGAAGCTGCATGAAGTTCGCCAGCGGCGCCAGCCCGACGTCGCGCAGCTTGGCGGCGAAGGTGCTGGTGCTCATCAGGTTGAACCAGCCCCAGGCGCCGAGCACGAGGGTCGCGGCGAGATAAGGCACCAGCTTCTCGTTGCGGCCGACGAAGCGCGTGTAGAAGAGGGTGCCGAAGAAGGCGATCGGGAACAGGAACAGCACCCCGCCCATCACGTAGGGAATCCAGGTCTCCATGATCCCCGGCGTGACCAGGAGGTAGAAGAGCAGGATCACAGGGAAGGCGAGCACGAGGTTGGCAAGGAACGACAGCACGCTGTCGATGCGGCCGCCGAAATAGCCGGCCGGGAGACCGAGCGTCGCGCCGACCAGCAGCGCGATCATGGTCGCCGCCGGCGCGATGGTGAGCACGATGCGCGCTCCGTGTATCGCCCGGCTGAACACGTCGCGGGCGAGGTGGTCGCCGCCGAGCAGGAAGACCATGCCGTTGTCGGGGTTGATCGCTCCCGGCAGCGCGTTCTTCATGATCGCCACCTGGACGCGCGGATCGAGCGGCGCGACGATGTCGGCGAAGATCGCGGCGAAGATCCAGAAGGCGCAGATGAGGACGCCGGCGGTCCCGACATAGGTCTCGAACAGCCGGCCGAACAGGCCGAGCTGCTTCTTGAAACGCCACACCAGGACGAGCATCACGGCGAGCGCGATCCACACCGGCCACAGGCGCCCGACGATGCCGGCAATGATCCCGATCAGTCCTACCGTCTCCATCCCGGACTCCTATGCAACGCGGATGCGCGGGTTGAGGAAGGCGTAGCCGATGTCGGAAATGAGCTGGGTGAGCAGGACGAGCAGCACCGAGATCAGGCCGCAGGCCAGAACCATGTCGATGTCGTTGTTCGACGCCGCCTGCACGAGCAGCCAGCCGAAGCCCTTGTAGTTGAAGATCGATTCGACGACGACGACGCCGGTGAGCAGCCACGGGAACTGCAGCATGATCACGGTGAACGGCGCGATCAGCGCGTTGCGCAGCGCATGCTTGACGACGACGCCGCCGAAGGACAGGCCCTTCAGCCGGGCAGTGCGGATGTATTGCGCCGTCATCACCTCGGCCATCGAGGCGCGGGTCATGCGGGCGATGTAGCCGATGCCGTAGATCGCCATCGTCATCACCGGCAGGGTGAAGTTGTTGAAGGAGACGCCCTTGGTGATGGCGGTCGCGGCCGAGCCGTTGAGCCAGCCGAGCCAGGAGGCGAACACGGCGGTGAAGATGACGCCGGAGACGTATTCGGGCGTCGCCGTCGAGGCGATCGAGGCGACCGACAGCGACCGGTCGAGCCGCGATCCTTCGCGCATGCCGGCGAGCACGCCGATCAGCAGCGAGATCGGCACCATGACGATCATCACCCAGAACATCAGGATGCCGGTCGCCTTGAGCGCCTCGGGAAGCCGCTTGTTGACGGTGGTGCGGAAGGCGGTGGAACAGCCGAAATCGCCCTGGAGCACGCCGGACAGCTTCGGTTCGGTGGGTTCGTCGCAGTAGCGGAAGCGCGGCATGACCGCACCGGTGGCCGGGTCGCGCGCCGGTTCCTTCGGCCACACCCCGATCCAGCGCCCGAAGCGGGCCGCGTAGCTGTCGCGGTAACCGTTGCGCTGCAGCCAGTTCTCGAGGTCCTGGTCGCTGGCGCGCATTTCCGTCTGGAAAATCGCCAGTTTCCTCAGATTCGGCTCGAGATTGACGAACATGAAGACGACGACGCTCAGGCAGAGCATCGTCAGCAACATGACGCCCAGCCGTCGCAGAATGAATGTAGCCATGGCTGCCTGCCCTTCGCCGATGGCGGAACGGGTGGGTCTCAGTCCCCGCGCCGGAAACAACGCCGGGAGGGTTTTGCCCTCCCGGCGGCGCGTTGGCTTACTTGTCGAGCCAGACGGTCTCGAGATGCAGCTCGAAGGTCTGGTGCATCACGAGGTTCTTCACGTAGTCGGCATGGTGCCGGTAGAGGGCGCGCCAGAAGGGCTGGATGATGACGCCGTCGCTCTGCAGGATCGCCTCGATGTCCTTCATCAGCTCCCGGCGCTTTTCGGCGTCGGCCACCGCGAGCGCGGCGCTCAGCTTGGCATCGAACTCCGGATTGGAGTACGCCGCCTCGTTCCAGGCCTCGCCGGTGCGGTAGGCGAGCGCCAGGACCTGGACACCGAGCGGACGCATGTTCCACTCCGTCGTCGACCATGGGTACTTCGTCCAGTCGTTCCAGAAGGACGAACCCGGGATCACGGTGCGCTTCACCTTGAATCCGGCCTCGCGGCACTGGGCGGCAATCACGTCGCCCGGGTTCTTCACGTATTCGGCCTCGTAGGAGATGAGCTCGAACTCGTGATCCATCATGCCGGCCTCAGTCATCAGGGCCTTGGCCTTCTCGAGGTCGCGCGGCACCGGCGGCAGCTCGTAGTACTCGGGATGGATCGGGCAGACGTGGTGGTTTTCGCCCGCCGTGCCGGCGTCGTTGTAGCCGAGCTTGAGCACCGTGGCGTTGTCGACCGCGAGCTGCAGCGCGTTGCGCACGCGTTTGTCCTCGAACGGCTTGTTGTTGACGTTCGTGCGCAGCACGATCGTCGACGCCGTGGTGACTTCCTCCTTGACCAGGCCCATGCCGTCGAGCAGCGCGACCGCCTCGCCGACGCTCTGGTAGACCGCGTCGATCTCCTGGGACTCGAGCGCGCTGATCACCGCGTTGCCGGAGGCCTCGCCGCCGTAGTCGATGAACTCGATGCCGTCGAGATAGGGCTCGCCGCCCCACCAGGTGAAGTTCTCGCGGCGCTTCACGGTCGCCTGCTTGCCGACCTCGTAGGAGACCAGTTCGTAGGGGCCGGTGCCCGGGGTCTTCAGCATGTCGCCGTCGAAGCCGCGATGCACGACGATCGCCGGATAGTCGGCCATGCCCGGGATGACGGTGATGTCGGACTGGCTGACCTTCAGCTTGACCGTATGGTCGTCGACCTTGGTGATGGCGCCCTCGGCGGCCTTGCCGGAATTGGCGTCGATGAGCGAGGCCATGCGGCCCGCCATCGAGTTGCCCTCGGCCGACTTGTCGCACCAGCGGGTGAGGTTGAAGACGACGTCGTCGGCGTTGAAGTCGTCGCCGTTCGACCACTTCACGCCCTTGCGCACGTGGAGCGTGTATTCGGTGGCATCGTCATTGACGTCCCAGCTCTCGATGAGGTGGCCGTCGAAGGTGAAGTCCTTGGTGTAGCGCACGAAATAGTCGTTGCACTGGCGCATGACGTTGGCCATTTCCGACCAGTCCCAGGTGCGCGGATCCTTCATCTCCTTGACGATCATCTGCAGCTTGAGGACGCCGCCCTTCTTGCCTTCCTGGGCAAGCGCCTGGGTCGGCGCGGCGAGACCGATCATGCCGTAGGCCATAGCCGTCGAAGCGCCGAAGGCACTGGCCATCGCGAGGAACTCGCGGCGGTCCATCTTGCCCGCCCGTGTGTCTTCCGCGAGCCCGACGATGTGGTCCGGAACGCGGTCGCTCTTGCTTCTGTAGAAAGTCATAGACCTACTCCCATTGTGGCTTTAGCCGTTACCATCCCGCATCGCGGATGCGATGTCAAAGCTGTGCCGGATGCGGAACCCCGGCAGCAAATCTGCAATTTTGGGAGACGAACGGTTCGCGCGAATGCGACAATCTTGGCGCAAAAATGGTAACGCGCCACAGAATTGTCAGAATCCGAGACAGCCGCGAGACTGATGCAATCGCCGCGATCGCGCCAGCGCCACGAAAGGCTCGGTGTCGGACCAGCCGCAGCCGCGCGGCGGCAGCGGCGCCTAACCTTCGGATTCCGTGGAAGGCGGCAGCGGAAGCAGGACGATCTTGCCGACGTGGCTCTTCGACATGAACTCCTGCTGCGCCAGCACGATGTCCTTCAAGGATAGCACGTGTGACACCAGCGGCCTGATCTCGCCACGCTCGAGATAGGACACGAGATCGGGAAAGACCTGAGGATCCTGCGCCGTGCAGCCGTGGATGGTCAGATCCTTGAGATAGAGCTTTCGCAGATCGAACTGCACGATCGGACCGGCGATGGCGCCCGACACGCAGCACCGCCCCCTGACCTTCAGGACTTCGAGCAGTTCCCCCCATCGCGGTCCGCCGACGACATCGATGACGACGTCGATGCTGCCGCTGCCGAGCGCGGCAGGGAGGCTGGCGTCACGGTCGACGCAGCGGTTCGCACCGGCCGCTGTCATCGCATCCCATTTGGATTGCGCCGCGACAGCGATGACTTCCGCGCCGCGCCTGCGGGCGAGCTGCACGGCGGCGATGCCGACATTGCCGGACGCACCGGTGACCAGGACCCTCTCCCCAGCAGCGACCCTGGCGCGGGAAATCAGGTTCTCCGCCGTCGCGAAGGCGCAAGGAACGGCGGCGAGTTCGGCATCGGTCAGGTCGCATTCGATGCGATAGGTGTCGGCCGCGGGCGCAGTCACGAATTGCGCGAAAGCCCCGTCGCGCTCCGAGCCCAGCCACGGCGTGAAACCGGCCTCGCTCAACGACAGAAGGCAGCTCTGGACGATCACCCTCTCGCCGATCCGCTTGTCCGCCACACCCGCTCCCACCGCGACGATCTCGCCGCAGACATCGGCGCCCTGGATGCGCGGAAAGGCGAGTCCACCGCCCGTCCAGTCGCCGTCGTCCGGCTGGCCGGGCATCACTTCGCCGGCCTCCGCCGTTCCCGCCGTAGCCGCGACCGAGTACCAGCCGATCCGCGTGTTGATGTCGGTGTTGTTGACGCCCGCGGCGCGGATGCGGATGAGGACCTCGCCCGGTCCCGCGACCGGAACCGGTACGGATTCGCTGTAGACGAGCCTGTCGTACCCCCCATGTCCGGTGAGCTGGACTGCCGCCATGCGTGTGGGGATTTTCATCAGGAGCGATCCATCTGCGCGCGAACCGGTGCCGCGTAGCGGCGAGGTTGCGGAAGTGTGACCCCGCCCGTGACTACAGGCAAGCCGCCAGTCGCCCGGTGTAGCCGGAAGCGGCCTCTTTGCCGCGACCTCGCCATGCACCGGACGCCGCCCGCGAGTTGCGGCCGCCGCTCAGTACTCCTTCTCGAAGAATATGCCGCCTTTCGCCTTGCCGTCCTCGCCCGCCTCGCCGCGCAGCTTGACGCCGCGGCCGACGTCCAGGTCGATGGTCGCCTTGCCCGACCCCGCCTTCTCGCCCTTTTCGATGGTCACATAGGTGCGGTCGTTCAGGTACTTGCCCGCAGAGACCGCGGCGTTGCCCTCGGCGTCGGTCTTCACGTCGAGATCGTCGACGCCGGTCTTGCTGCGCAGCGTCTCGAGCAGCGAGGTCGGGCCGCCGACACCGGCGATCTGCGCCGCCGCTTCGGCGAGCTGGGCGATCTGCAGCGGCGACAGGTTGGACATCGAGCGGCCGAACACCAGGCGGGCAAGCACCTCGTCCTCGGGCAGCGACGGAACAGAGGAGAACGAGAATTTCGGATCCGTCGCCGGACCGGTGACCAGGATCGACACGGTGGCGTCGGAGGCCGTCGTCTCCGCGGCGAGGTCGAGGTACGGCACCAGCGAGCCGGAGAAGCCGAGCGTGCCGCTGGTGAAGTCGAGCCGCCGCCCGAGCAGCGACAGCCTGCCGCGGCGCATGGTGAACTGGCCGACCGCCTGCGGCGCGGCCGAGGAACCGGTAAGCCGCAGGGTGCCGCCGAGTTCGGCGTCGAGACCGCGGCCCTGGACGAAGATCTGCTGCGGCGCGTTGACGGTGACGTCGAGGTTGAGCCCTCCTCCGCCGCCGCCCGCCCCGGCCGGCGTCAATGCCTCCTGCTGGCTGGTCACGGCCTCGGGCGCGTTCTTGTGCTGGACGCCGAGGGTGGCGAGCGAACCGGGCAGCCGCTCCGGGATGGTGATCACGGTTCGCCCGAGGTTGACGGTTCCCGCGAGCGCCGGCGCCGAGACGAGCGGTCCTTTGAGCGTCAGTTCGCCGCCGAGCGTTGCCGTGACGATGCGGCCGTCGGTGTAGCGGCCCTCGATGATGCGTAGCGTCAGGTCCGCCGGGAAGCCGGAGCCGGCGTCGATGCCGACCGAACCGCTGGCGGAGATCGTGCCGCCGGTGGAGAGGTTCCCTTTCAGGCTGCGCATCGTCGCCTTGCCGCCGCCGATGCCGATGTCGGCGGCGAGGTCGGTGACGGCGATGCCCGAGCGCGAATCGACGAAGCGGGCGCCGGACGCGCGGATATTGCCCGAAACGGCCGGCGCCAGTGCCGGCCCGGCGACGGCGAGCGTGACGTCGGCGGCGCCGGTGAGCGCGAGCCCCTGAGCGGCCAGGCGCCGGGTGAGGAACGAGAACGGCACCTTGCCGGAGAAGGCGAGATCGAGCGAGGCCGGTCCGCCGAGGCGCACCTTGCCGCCGCCCTGCATGCCGAGCCCGCCGCCGTCGCCGACATTGGCGGTGAACTCGAGCAAATCGCCGGCATAGGTGCCGGTCGAGCGGATCGACATGGCGCCGAAGCCGGCGTCGCGGGTCTGCGCGGTCTGCGCGCCGCTCCAGTCGATCTGGTAGCCGACCGTCGGTTGTGCCGCCTTGCCGGTCACGCGGGCGGTGCCGCCGATGGTGCCCGCGGCGCCGAGGCCCGCGGCAAAGGCGTTGGCGGACGCGGCCGGAAGACCGGAGAAGCGGATGTCCAGCACGAGTTCCGAGCCGGCCGTACCGGAGACGACGACCGAGCCGCCGCCGACCGACAGCGCGAGATCGTCGAAGACCGCGCTGCCGTTCTCGACGACCACTACGCCGGGGCGCGCCAGGGATGCGGCGATCCCGCTCACCGTCGTCGAGGCGGAGGACAGCTCGACGGTGGTGCGTGGTCCTTCCACCTGCACGCGGCCGGCGGCGCGCGCCGGCATGCCGTTCACCGTGGCGCCGCCGTTGAAGCCGGTCCATTCGCCGGCGCGGGTCAGCTTCACGTCGATTTCGACGATGGAAGCGCCGCCGGCACTGACCGACGCGGCCTCGACGCGGCCGGAGACGACGGGATCGCCGAGATAGTCCGATACGGTGCCCTCGACGGCGAGGTCGCGCGCGGAAAGATCGCCGCGCTTGAATGAAGCGGTGTTCGCGCGAACCGCCAGTTCGGGAACGCCGTCCGTGCGCGAGAAGCGGATCGTGCCCTCGGCCTTGCCCTCGACGGTCTCGAAGGCGAGCGCGGCGAGCGGCCCGAGATCAGGAAGCGCGAAGTCGATCTTGCCTACCGGCACGAAGGCATCGTCGAGGACGAGCGAACCGGAGATGCGGTTGTCGCCGAGCGACAGAGCGAGGTCGTCCACCGCGCGCCGGCCGTCGGTCGTCTTCAGTTCCGCCGAACCGGAGATCGATTGCCCGGCAATGTCACCCTTCAGCGCCACCCGCGCCGCGGGGTTGGCCGGGTCGAACGCGCCGGAGGCGGTAAGCTCGAGGCCGGTGATGGCGCGGTTGACGGCTTCGATGCGATCGGCGGCTACGGTCAGCGTCACGTCGGGAGCGGATGCCCTGCCCTTCGCCTCGACGGCGAAGGTGATGGCACCGGTGGCACCCTCGGCGAGGCGGCCGACATCGGCGAGCGCGCCCTTCAGCGTCGCGGCCAGCGTTTCGCCGGCGAGGTCGACCGAGCCTTCGGCCGTCAGCGGGCCCGACTTCAAGGCGAGCGGCGAGACGGAAAGCGCGCCGGCGGCGTCGCGTGCCATCGTCGCCGTCAGCGCGACGCGCTCGCCGGCAATACGCTGCGCCGCGACCGGCAGGGCCGACGCGGCGACATCGGCCTCGACGGCAAGGCGCAGCGAACCGTCGCCGCGCGACATCTCGCCGGAAACGTCCGCCCGCAGTGCGGCGCCCGAAAGAGTGCCTTTGGCAATCGTGATCGCGTCTTCGCCAACCGTGGCGGTCGCGCTCGCGGTCAATGGTCCGGCAAGGAGAGGCCTGAGAGCTTCCTCGGCGGCTTCGACCGACGCCGCCTTCATGCCGAGTTCGACCGGGCCGGTCAGCGTCGCCACGGCGAAACCGTCGGAATGGAGGGTGGCTTCGACACCGGTGGCGACGTTGCCCGCGGCGGACACCTGCGAAAGGGCCGCGGTGACGTCGACCATCGGCGCGCTGCCGTCGCCAAAGGCGCGGGCCGTGGCGCGCTCGATCGAGACAGAGACGGCATCAGCCCCGGTTCCCGCGGAGAGCGTCACCGGCGCACCGCGCGCGGCGAGGTCGAGGGCGAGGTCGCTGCCGCGCTGCGGGTCGATCGAGCCGCTCGCCTGCACGGTCGCCGCGGCCGATTCCAGCGTCGCCCGTTCCACCTCGATGCCGCCCGCCGCGCCGAGCGCCACGTCGACGTCGAAGACGGTGTCGCCGGAGAGCAAAGGCCGTAGCATCCCGGGGACAAAACGTTCGAAGGAACCCTTGCCCTCGACCGCAACGTTGCGCCTGCCGTCGGCCAGGCGGTAGCCGCCCTTCAGCGTCGTCACGATCTCGCCGTCGACGGAAAAGCTGCCCTCGCCCTTCCAGTCGTCGGCCGGTCCCTTGCCGGTCAGCGAGAACGCCACGGCCGGCGCACCGGGCAGACGCAGCAGGCTGGCGACGACGCCATCCGCCGGTTCCGACCCTTCCACGGCGACGTCGAGCACGTCCTCGTCGGGGGCGAAGCGGATCTTCGCCTCGACCGACCCGTCGCGGCCGTCGGTCCGCGCCACCGAAAGATCGAGGTCGACGTCGAGCGGCGCGGCCCTGGCCGAGAGCGCGCCCCTGGCGGAGAGCCGGGCGATGCCGCCGGCAATCGCCTCGCCGAGCGCGATGTCGGGCAGGTCGATGGCGCGCACGGCGATGTCGACGGGCAGGCCGCCGCCGCCGTCGCCGCCCTCGGACGCAGGCAGGCGGGCAAGCTCGACGCGCCGGGCGCTGACGCGGTCTGCATCGAATGTCGAGGAAAGCAGCGACAGCGGCGACCAGTCGATGGAAACGTCGCGGGCCGCCAACCAGGGTCCGGCGGCATCTTCGAGCACGATATGGCCGATAGTCAGACTGCCCGACCAGATCCCGTCGAGGCCACCGATCCGCACCTTGCTCGTCTCCGTGGAGGCGAGGTCGGAGACCAGCCCGGCGAGGTTTTCGCGGCCCTTTTCGGTCAGCGTGAAGACGAGGATCGCGCCGACGGCGAGCGCCAGCACGAGCACGACGAGGAACCGCAGGACGCGGAAGATTCGCCTGAGGATGGCGGCCACGGTCGTCAGAACGCCTGGCCGATGCCGGCATAAATGCCGAATTGCGGGTCGCCGGGATCGCGGTTGAGCGGCACCGCGGCGTCGACGCGCAGCGGGCCGAACGGGGTCAGGTAGCGTATGCCCACGCCCGCACCCGCCTTGAGGCCGGACAGGCTCGGCGTGGTCGACGCAGAAACCGCGCCGACGTCGATGAACGGCACGACGCCGAAGGTGTCGTTGACTGCGATGCGCAGTTCCACCGATCCCTCGACGTAGGAGAGGCCGCCCGTCGGCTTGCCGCCAAGATCCTTCGGTCCGATGCCCTGGTAGGCATAGCCGCGTACCGAACCGCCGCCACCAACATAGAAGCGCCGGTCGGCCGGAACCGAGGCAAGATCGGCGCCGACGATCGAGCCCGCCGCAGCCCGCGCGGCGAGGACGAACTTGCCGGCATCGTCGATAGCCCTGTAGGCGGAGGCCTCGCCCTTGAACTTCACGAAGGTCGCACCGTTCTCGAAATCATGGGTCGGCTCGGCGAAGGCCAGAACGCGGAAGCCGCGTTTCGGGTCCAGCCGGCTGTCCCGGTTGTCGAAGACATACTGCAGCGGAATGCTGACCAGAAGATGGCGCACGCCCGCAGGATTGAGCGCGTCCTCGACCTTCGACCACTCGACGGCGACCTCGACCGACACCGTGTGCACCTTGGCGAACTGGTACTCCAGCCCGGACGCCGCCTTGATGGAGAAGCGGTCGTAGGCTTCCGGGTGCTCGAACACGGTGCGCACGTTGGTGTAGAACTTCGAGGCGGGTCCCAGCACGCCCGGCTTCTCGAACATGACCGCCGCGTTGTAGTTCAGCTTGCCGAACTGGCTGGTATCGCCGATGCGGCTGATCGAGCCCTCGACGCGCAGCTTCTCGGCCCGGCCGAACAGGTTGCGATGGCCCCAATAGCCCTCGATGCCGAGGCCTTCGGTGTTGGAGATTGTCGCGCCGACGCCGAAATAGCGGTGCTTGCGTTCGCTGACCTCGACCCTGATCGGGATCGCGCCGGACGCGTCGAGCGCGTCGCCCTCCCTGACGCCGACGCTGGAGAAGACGCCGAGATCGACGAGCCTCTGCCGCGCCTCCTCGATCTCCGCGGGCGAATAGGTCCGTCCGGGCTCCAGCCCGGCCATCATCGCGACGAAAGCCGGATCGACCGTCTCGGCTCCTTCCACGGTCGTCTCGCCATAGGCGGCGACCGGACCGGCGGCGACCTCGAGCATGACGTCGAGCGTCCGCGTCTCGTGGTCGGCGACCACGTCGCGGCCGGAGACCGCGGCCAGCGGACGACCCTCTTCCTTGAGGATGCGCACGATCTCGGATTCCGCCTTGATGATGACGTCCGAGCCGGCCTGCGCTCCGCTTGCGAGGCCGAACCGCGCCGGATCGAGCCCGGCCGCATCGCCTTCGAGGCGCACCGCGCCGAAGGTGAACACCGAACCCGGATCGACCGAGATCGCCACCGGCACCGGCTCGCCGGAGAACTGCGCGTCGGGTTCGATCTCGTCGATCGGGCGGCCGGAGATGGTGACCGTGACGACGCCGTCGTAGCGCGCCACGCGGTAGAGCGCGGCGATCAGCTGCTCGCGGTCGCCGCGCGCCTTGGACATCAGGCCGAGCGAGCCGGAGACGGGACGCGCCTCGTCGGCCACAAGCGAAGAGGCGTCCTCGAGGATTTCGCGCAGGTCGTCGTCGCCGGCGACCGTCAGCGTAACCGAGTAGCGCAGCGGATCGGCGACGTCGGCCGTGTCATCTTCGGCGCCGAACAGGGTGATGCCGAACAGTTCGAAGGCGCGGGCGGGTTCGGCGGCGGCGAGACCGAGCGCCAAGAGGCTGCCCGCGGCGAGGCGCGCCAAAGCGCGGCCTGCGGGCCTTCCTCCCCTGCGCTGCCGGTTCCCGCACATCATTACGCCAGTCTTACTCCGATCGCTAAAATTGCGCGAACTTATGAACCACCCGTAAAGCGGCCACAATCCAGCCGTCACAAATGAAGTCTAGGCGTAGCACTGTCGCCCCAGCCAAGGAAGATTGTACGAGGTCTTTCAGGTGGCCGCGGATCGGTGGCGGGCAGCGTTGTTGGGGTTGTGACGATCCGTTTTCCGCGGCGGGCGGTGCGCGCGTGTTGACAGCGCCGAACCCCTGATCTCAGATCGGTCGATGCAAGGGCGAAGGAGGAAAACGATGCGTTCGGTTCGTCAGGTGTTCTCGGCGGTTCTGGTCCTGCTTGCGCTTGCCGCCCCGGCGATTGCCGCCGGGGGCCGCGCCATCGAAACCACCGACAATTCCGACTATTTCGGCTTCGACCTGAGGACGGAACAGAACGTCAGCCTCGACCGCTGCAAGTCGATCTGCCTCGGCGACTCCTCCTGCCGCGCCTTCACCTACAACACCAAGGCGAAATGGTGCTTCCTCAAGTCCGACTACAACAAGCTGAAGCCCTTCAGCGGCGCCGTGGCCGGCAAGATCGTCAACCTCGCCGGCGAGCCCGACATCGGCGCGCCTGGCGAACTCGCTTTCGTCCCGGCATGGATGGTCGAGGAGGCGCGCCTCTATCGCCGCAACCTGACCGCGGCGACGGTGGCCGACACAGACGGCCTGGCCGGCCTCGTCGCGGCCGGCGACCAGGCGATCGTCTCCGACCCGCGCACGGCGATGGGCAAGTTCGCCGCCGCCATCGCCATCTCGCCCGACGATGCGGAACTGTGGAACAAGCTCGGCCGCGCCGTTTTCGCGGTGACGCCGGCCAACAGCGTCGAGGCGGGCGAACTGCAGCGCAACGCCACCGGCGCCGCCTACAACGGCTATCTCCTGTCGCGGTCGACGGCCGTGCGCGCCGAGACGCTGGCGACGCTCGCCGCCGGGCTCGACCGCCGCGAGATGTTCCGCCCAGCCCTGCAAGCCTATGAAGCGAGCCTCAGCCTGGTGCCCTCGCCTTCGCTGCAGGCGGAATACGAGGACCTGAAGGCGCGCAAGGGCTTCCGCGTCGTCGAGCATTCGGTCGACGCCGACACGGCCTCGCCGCGTATTTGCGCCCAGTTCTCCGAGGATCTGGTCAAGGTCGGCGTCGACTACGCCAATTTCGTCACGGTCGACGACGCCGCGCCGAAGGGCGTCGAGGCCAAGGACCGGCAGATCTGCGTCGAGGGCCTGTCGCACGGCCGGCACTATCGCGTCGCCTTCCGCCCCGGCCTGCCGGCGGCGATCGGCGAGGTGCTGTCGACCCCGGTCGTGCTGTCCATCTACGTCCAGGATCGCGCCCCGAGCGCCCGCTTCACCGGCGACAGCTTCGTCCTGCCGGCGACCGCGCGCCGCGGCATCCCGGTGGTGACCATCAACATGGACGTCGCCGACGTGAAACTCTACCGGATCGGCGACCGCTCGCTCGCCCAGCTTCTCTCCGGCTACCAGTTCCTGCGCCAGCTCGACGGCTACGACCTCTCCTCGATCGCCGACCAGATGGGCGCGCCCGTCTGGGAGGGCAAGCTCGACATCGCCAACGAGCTGAACAAGGAAGTCACCACCTCCTTCCCGGTCGACGAGGCGCTGCCGCAGCGCAAGCCCGGCGTCTACGTGCTCACCGCCGCCCCGGCCGACGACCGCCGCGACACATGGGAATCGCGCGCCACGCAGTGGTTCGTCGTCTCCGACATCGGGCTGTCGACCTATACCGGCCAGGACGGCCTCAACGTCTTTGCCCGCTCGCTCGGCTCCGCCAAGCAGCTCGCCGGCGTCGAACTGACGCTGCTCGCCCGCAACAACGAGATCCTCGGCACCGCCACGACCGACGCGGAGGGCCGCGCCAAGTTCGCGCCCGGCCTGTCGCGCGGCGAAGGCGGCATGGTGCCGGCCGTCCTGATGGCCGAGAACGCCGGAACCGACTTCGTCTTCCTCGACATGACCCGCGCCGGCTTCGACCTGTCCGACCGCGGCGTCGAGGGCCGCGCCGCACCCGGCGCGCTCGACGTCTACGCCTGGACCGAGCGCGGCATCTACCGCGTCGGCGAGACCGTGCATGTCGCGGCCCTTGCCCGCGACGACGCTGCCAAGGCGGTCGACGGCATGCCGCTGACCTTCATCTTCACCCGGCCCGACGGCGTCGAGGACCGCCGCATCGTCAGCGACGGCGCCGCGGCCGGCGGCCATGCCGTCGAGCTGCCGCTCGCCGGCAACGCCATGCGCGGCACCTGGCAGGTGGGTATCCACACCGACCCCAAGGAAGCCGCCGTCGCCAGCCAGATGTTCCTGGTCGAGGATTTCGTTCCCGACCGGATCGAGTTCGACCTTGCCGCCGACCGCGCCGAGATCGCCGCCGGCGAGCCCGCCAACGTCACCGTCGACGGCCGCTATCTCTACGGCGCGCCGGCCGCCGGCCTTGCCCTCGAGGGCGAGGTGACGGTGTCGACGGTACGCGAATGGGACGACTTCAAGGGCTACTGGTTCGGCCTTGCCGACGAGCAGGAGGGCGAGGCGACGCGCATCCCGCTGTCCAACTTGCCGCTGGTCGGCGAAGACGGCCTCGTCACGTTCCCGGTCGTCGTCGACCAGCTTCCCGCCACGACGCGCTTGCTCAACGCCAACGTCACGGTGAGGATGCGCGAGACCGGCGGCCGTGCCGTCGAGCGCAATCTCGACATCGGCATCAGGCCGCAGGGCGACCTGATCGGCCTTGCCCCGCAGTTCGACGGCGAATCCGTGCCACAGGGCGGAACGGCGGCCTTCAAGCTGATCGCCGTCGACGCCGACGGCAAGCGCAAGGACGCCAAAGGCCTCGTCTGGTCGCTGGTGCGCATCGAGCGCAACTACCAGTGGTACCGGAACGGCAATTACTGGAACTACGAGCCGGTCACGTTCACCCGCGCCGTGGCCGACGGCACGATCGACGCCGCCACCGGATCCGAGGCCGAGCTGAAGCTTCCCGTCGACTGGGGCCGCTACCGGCTGGAGATCGAGACCGCGGACCCCGAAGGCCCGGCGACGAGCTACGAGTTCGACGCCGGCTGGTATGTCTCGGCGAGTTCGACCGAGACACCCGACGCTCTCGAAATCGCTCTCGACAAGGACGTCTATGCGGCCGGCGACGTCGCCAAGCTGCAGGTATCGCCGCGCTTCGCCGGCGAGCTCCTGGTGACGGTGGGCGCCGAGCGCCTGCTGACGACCGTCTCCGTAACGGTTCCGGAAGGCGGCGCCACCGTCGACGTCCCCGTCGGCTCCGACTGGGGCGCCGGCGCCTATGTCACGGCCACGCTCTACCGGCCGGGCGAATCGCGCGAGTCGCGCATGCCCTCGCGCGCCATCGGCGTGAAGTGGCTGAAGGTCGATCCGGGCGCGAAGAAACTCGCGGTCGCCCTGGCGACGCCGGAAAAGACCGAGCCGCGCGGCCCGCTGTCGATCCCCGTGACGGTTTCCGGCCTGCCGGCGATGACCGACGCCTACGTCACGGTCGCCGCCGTCGACGTCGGCATCCTCAACCTGACCAACTACAAGGCGCCCGACCCCGAGGGGTGGTATTTCGGCCAGCGTCGCATGGGCATCGAACTGCGCGACCTCTACGGCCTGCTCATCGACGGATCGCTCGGTGCGGCCGGCCGGCTGCGCACGGGCGGCGACGGCGCCATGATGGCGACCCAGGGCAACCCGCCCAAGGAAAAGCTCGTCGCCTTCTTCACAGGACCGGTGAAGCTCGACGCCGACGGCAAGGCGACGGTGACGTTCGACCTGCCGCAGTTCAACGGCACGGTGCGCGTCATGGTCGTCGCGTGGACGAAGGAAGCGGTCGGCCACGCCACGTCCGACGTGATCGTGCGCGATCCGATCGTGCTGACGGCGGGGCTGCCTCGCTTCATGGCGCCCGGCGACGAGGCGCAGATGACGCTCGACGTCACCAACACCGACGCCCCGGCGGGCAGTTATGCGCTGGCGCTCGAAGGCGCCGGCGGGCTGGAGGCGAACACCGGCGGCCTGCCCGACAGCCTTGTCCTCGAACCCGGCAAGCGGCAGACCTTGACCATCCCGCTCTCGGCGACGAAGACGGGCGACGCCGGGCTGACGATCACGCTCGCGGGCGCCGACGGCGTCACCGTCGAGCAGGTGCTCGCGCTGCCCATCCGGCCCGCCGCAATGCCGGTGACGACCCGCTCCGTGGTTTCGCTGCCGGGCAATGGCGGCTCGATCACGGTCGACCGCGAATTGCTCGCGGCCAGCCTGATCGAGGGCGCGCAGGTCTCGCTCAGCGTCACGCCAAGCTCGGCGTTCGACGTGGTGTCGCTGCTGATGACGCTCGACCGCTACCCCTATGGATGCGCCGAGCAGACCACCAGCCGCGCCCTGCCGCTGCTCTATCTCAGCGAGCTGTCGCGCGACTTCGGCCTGCCCGACGATCCGGAGGTCAAGGGCCGCATCCAGGAGGCCGTCTACAAGGTCGTCAACTACCAGTCCTCTTCGGGCAGCTTCGGCCTGTGGTCGCCCGGCTACGGCGACCTGTGGCTCGACGCCTATGTCACCGACTTCCTGACCCGGGCGCGCGAAAAGGACTACGACGTGCCGCATCGCGCCCTGATGCAGGCTCTTTCCAACCTGCAGAACGCGATCTCCTACGACGTCGACCTGGAAGGCCGCGGCGGCGAGATCGCCTATGCGCTCTACGTGCTGTCGCGCAACCGCAAGGCGTCGGTCGGCGACCTACGCTATTATGCGGACACGCAGATCGAGGCATTCACCAGCCCGATGGCGATCGCCCATCTGGCGGCGAGCCTTGCGCTCTACGGCGACAGCCAGCGCTCGGAACGCGCCTTCGGCGCAGCGCTTTCGCTGGCGCAATCGACGACGGAGGTGGACTACTACCGCTCCGACTACGGCTCGAAGCTGCGCGACGGCGCCGCCATGCTGGCGCTCGCCGCCGAGAGCAACCCGATGCCCTCGGTCGTCCCGGCGATGGTGAAATATGTCGCTGCCGAACGCGCCAAGGTGCGCTGGACGAGCACGCAGGACGAGGCGTGGATGCTGCTCGCCGCCCGCGCGCTGACGGCCGGCAACGCGTCGCTGAATCTCGAGGTCGACGGCGCGGCGCATTCCGGCGCCTATTCGGCGAAGGTGAGCGGCGAGGAGCTTTCGGCGAAGCCGATCACCGTCGTCAACCGGGGCAAGGACGCGCTGGAGGCCGTGGTCACGGCGTCGGCGATCCCCAACCAGCCCCTGCCGGCCGGCGGCGACGGCTTCACCATCAAGCGCACCTACTACCGGCTCGACGGCAGCGAGGCCAATGTCAGCGAGGCGCGACAGAACGAGCGCTACGTCGTCGTGGTCAAGGTCGTCAGCCTCAACGACTGGGGCGCCCGCATCCTGATCAACGATCTCCTGCCTGCCGGCTTCGAGATCGACAATCCGGGCCTCGTCTCAAGCGCGCAGCTTTCCAGCTTCTCGTGGCTGCCGCAGACGGACGCCGCGCACCTCGAATTCCGCGACGACCGGTTCGTCGCGGCGTTCAACCGCGACCAGGGCGCGGGCTCCGACCTGACGGTCGCCTACGTCGTGCGCGCGGTGACGCCGGGCGTCTACGTCCACCCGGCGGCAAGCGTCGAGGACATGTACCGCCCCGAGTTCTCGGCGCGCACGGCGACCGGCATGATGGAGGTGAAGGCCAACTGAGCCGGATCGGGCACGAAGGAACGGTGACGCGGCCATGAAGCCGTCGGTCAAGCGCGCGATGCGCGCCCTCGCCTGGAGCACCGCCGGACTGGCGGCGCTGGCCGGCGTCTCGGTCGGCGGCTTCGTCGCGCTCGACCGGGCCTTCCCGCCGCCCCTGCCGGCCAGCCTCACCGTGTCGACCGAGGTCGTCGACCGCGACGGCGCACTCCTGCGCGCCTTCGCCACGCCCGAGGGCCGCTGGCGCTTCGCCGTCGATCTGGATGCGGTCGACCGGAGCTTCGTCGACATGCTGATCGCCTACGAAGACAAGCGCTTCTGGGACCATGACGGCGTCGATCCCGTGGCGCTGGCACGCGCGGCCGTCCAGTTCGCCGGCAACGGCCGCATCGTTTCCGGCGGCTCGACGCTGTCGATGCAGCTCGCCCGGCTGATCGAGCCGCGCGAGAGCCGCTCCCTCGGCGTCAAGCTGCGCCAGATCTTCCGCGCCGTGCAGATCGAGCGCCGGCTGTCCAAGCGCGAGATCCTCGAACGCTACCTGACGCTCGCACCCTATGGCGGCAACCTGGAAGGCGTGCGCGCCGCCGCCCTCGCCTATTTCGGCAAGGAACCGCGCCGGCTCACGCTGTCGGAGGCGGCGCTCCTGGTCGCCCTGCCGCAGTTGCCCGAGCGGCGACGGCCCGACCGCAACCCTGACGGCGCGCGCAAGGCGCGCGACCGCGTGCTCGACCGCATGGTGCGCGCCGGGCGGCTCGACGCGGCGGAAGCCGAGCGCGCGGCGACGGAGGAGTTCGTCGCCGCAAGGCGTCCCCTGCCCGCTCTCGCCGCCCACACCGCGGCGACGGCGCTTGCCAACCGGCCCTTCGCCAACCGCCTGCAGCTCACCATCGACCGCCGCGTCCAGGAGGGGCTCGAGACCGTCGCGCGCGAGGCCGCGACGAAGCTCGGACCGAAGCTCTCGGTGGCGCTGGTCCTCGCCGACGCCCGCAGCGGCGAGATCCTCGGCGCCGTCGGCTCGGCGGACTACTTCGACGCCACCCGTTCCGGATGGATCGACATGACGCGCGCCGTGCGCTCGCCGGGCTCGACGCTGAAGCCCTTCATCTACGGCCTCGCCATGGAGGAAGGCATGGTCGCCCAGGAGACCATGATCGAGGACCGGCCGGCGGATTTTTCCGGCTACCGGCCGCGCAACTTCGACATGAGCTACCAGGGCGACGTCACCGTCCGCCAGGCGCTGCAGCTGTCGCTCAACGTGCCGGCGATCCGGCTCCTCGACGGGGTCGGCCCGGCGCGGCTCGCCGCCCGCTTCCGCCAGGCCGGCGTCAGCCTGCAACTCCCGGCTGGAGAAGCGCCCGGCCTCGCCATCGGCCTCGGCGGCGTCGGCGTCTCGCTGCGCGGCCTCGTCCAGCTCTACACGGGCCTCGCCAATCGCGGCCGCGCCATCGGCCTCAGCGACGGCAGCGAACCGGCGGGCACCACGGTCGCGCCGGCGGCGACGATGCTCTCCGCGGACGCCACCTGGCAGATCGCCGACGTGCTGGCCGGCGTGAAGCCGCCCGAAGGGGCGGCGGCGCGCGGCATCGCCTACAAGACCGGCACCTCCTACGGCTACCGCGACGCCTGGTCGGTCGGCTACGACGGCCGCCACGTCCTCGGCGTCTGGGTCGGCCGCGCCGACGCCGGCGCTGTGCCGGGCCTGTCCGGCTACACGTCGGCTGCGCCCATCCTGTTCGAGGCCTTCGCCAAGTCGGGGCTCGCCGCCGTGCCGCTGCCGCGGGCGCCTGCCGGGGTGCGCAAACCCACCCGCGACGAACTGCCCGTGACCATGGAACGCTTCGCCCCGCTCGAGGAACGCGTCGCCGCCGCGCCGAGCGAACCGGCGCCGCGCATCGTCTTCCCGCCGGAAGGCGCGCGCGTCGACCTCGGCGCTGCGGGCGCAGAGGCGACGCCGCTGGTGCTGAAGCTGCAGGGCGGCCGGGCGCCGTTCCGCTGGCTCGCCAACGGCCGGCCGCTGTCCGATCCGGTGCGCCGGCGCACCGCGACCTGGCAGCCGGACGGCGCCGGCCAGTCGACGCTGACCGTCATCGACGCCGCCGGCCGCGCCGCCAGCGTGCGCGTCTTCGTCGAATAGAAGCGCCGGCCGTTCGCGTGAAAATTCAACGTGTTGAGCGATCCATCGGAATCAGGACGACAACGCCTTCGCGCGCCGCCGCAGGTCTTTTCGCGGCGCTCGCCCTGCTTGCCGGGACGCCAGCCGCAGCGCGCGCAGAGGGCCTGCCCGACGGCTTCGTCCGCCTTGCCGAAATCGATTCGTCGATCCGCCAGGACATGCGTTACGCCGGCACGGACAATTTCGTCGGCCGCCGGCTCGCCGGCTACGAGGCGCCGGCCTGCATCCTGACCGACAAGGCGGCGAAGGCGCTGGCGCGGGTGCAGGCGGCGGTGAGCGGCGACGGCTTCGCCCTGGTCGTCTTCGACTGCTACCGGCCCGAACGCGCCGTCGCCGACATGGTGCGCTGGTCGAAGGCCGGCGGCCCCGCGGACCCGCGCTGGTTTCCCGCCGTGCGCCGCGAACATCTCGTTTCGGCCGGCTACGTCGGCGCCCGCTCGGCGCATTCGCGCGGCTCGACCGTCGACCTCGCGCTGGTGAAGACGGCCGATGGCGGCGCGGCCGCACCCGACTGCGGGGCGGGCACGGCCGACATGGCCGAGTTCGGCACCGGCTTCGACTGCTTCGACAGGAAGAGCCGCACGCTGTTTTCACCTCTGCCGCCGGGCGCGGCGGAGAACCGGACGCGACTGGTCAGGGCAATGGCCGCCGAGGGCTTCGCCAACTATTCGCGGGAGTGGTGGCACTTCACCCTGTCGGGCGAGCCGTACAAGACGCGGTTCGACTTCCCGGTGACCGCCGAATGAACGGGACCGCAGTGCGTCAGTCGGCGAACACCGGGTAGAGCTCGCTGACCGCCGTATCGCGGTACTTGGCGCCGCGATAGACGTCGCGGATGGTGAGTTCGAGGAAACTGGTGTCGACCGGCTTGGCGAAGTCGACGCGGCGCGCGCCGCGCACGTCCTGCAGCGTCACCTCGAGCGACGGTCCGGTGGCGGTGGCGACTTCCAACTCGCGGATGCGCGAATTGGCCGACCAGATGGTCTGGTTCTTGTCGTAGCCGTTGATGATCTCGAAGCCGGCGAGCTTGCGCTGGCGGCCGAAGTGCAGCGTCACCGTCTCGCCGATGCCGTCGCCCTCCTCCGCTTCGACCCAGGCCGTGTCGCGGTTGCCGTCGAACATCTTGTCGGGCTCGTAGAAATTGCCCTTCTGCGACTTCAGCACGGAAGAGGCGCAGTAGGTGACGCCGAACGGGCCCGGCTGGCAGACGCCGGATTTGGCCGGCGCCGAGCGCACCGCCACGATCGGCTCGGCGCTGGCAACGGACTGCGGCGCCGCGCACGCGGCCACGGCTCGCTCCTTCGCCAGTTCCGCGTAGAAGCTGTCGGGGAAACGCCGCTGGAACGCCTCGTAGGCGCCGCAGCTGCCCACCTCGACCGCCTGCTCGTAGGCCTCCTTCTCCACCGAGGCCGAGACGGCGGGCGCCGACGGCGGCGCGGCGGCCAGAGTCAGCTCGGGGACGAAGGAGAAGCGCCCGGTGAGCGAGGAGGAATCCCACGGCACCTGGTTGCCGCCGGTCCCGGCCATGACCTCGTTGCGTACCTCGATCATCAGGTCGGAGATCGACTGGCCGGGCCTGTCGATGTGCTTCAGGAGAGCCGTGGTGAAGGGTGAATTGGCACCGGAGCCGTCGGAGGCCACGGCGTCCGGCTGTGTGGCGAAGGCGATGAAGGTGCCGGAGCCCGACTGGATGCGGCCGAGACCTTTGGACAGCGACACCGCGGCGCGGTTCATCGAGCGCGCCATCTCCTTGGCGAAGGGATTGTCGCGGCAGGCGTCGAGGAAGACGAGATTGGTGCGGCTGCCGCGCTCGAGCTGCTGCATGATCTGCGACAGCGACACGAGCGAGATGTCGATCTCGGCCTCGAACTCGACCATGGCGTCGACCGGCACGAGGTAGTTCTGGCCGTTCACCTGAAGCCCATGCCCGGCGTAGAAGAACAGCGCGACGTCGGCCTGCTCGGCCGCCCGGCCGAAGCGAATCAGCGATTCCACCAGCTTGCGCCGGTCGAGATCGGTTCCGCCGAAGACCTCGAATCCGAGCTTCTCCAGCCGCGCCGTCATCGCCTCGGCGTCGTTCTTCGGATTGCGCAGCGGCGTCGTGTGCTCGTAGGCCGAATTGCCGACCACCAGCGCCACCCGGCGCTCCGTGGCCGTCGCGGCCGCGTTCGCCGCCAAAAGCGCAATCAGCGCTATCGCCAGGACGGCGGAAAAACGGATCAAGGCACCTCACCCCCTGCTGTCTGACCCACGGTCAACCGATACGGCAGGCGCTCGGGGCAAGTCAAATCACGGCCTTGCGGGGCGGATTGGCCGGCGCAATTCGCCTCGTACCGGCAACTGAAACGAAAACGGGGCCGGACATCGTCCGGCCCCGCCAGGAACCTGCCCCCGATCAAGGCACCGGCTGGTAGAAGCAGGGCATCGCGCGCGCCTGGTACTGCGTGGCGGCGCCGCCGCCGACGAAGATGATCGCCTTGTTCTTGGCGCCGACCCAGTGCGACCACTTGGAGCCGTACTGCGCCTTGACCGCGTTGACCCAAAGGGCCTGCGCCACGGCCGGGTTCTGACCGACGGCCATGGAGTAGGTCGCCTTGCAGTCGCCGTCCTGCGGGCCGGTGGCAGCCTTCATCGAAGCGGCCTGTGCGGTCGCGCCGAGCGCGAGCGCGAGCGCCGCGGCGATACCGAGTCCTGCGAGGCCGAGAACGGCGTTTGACGTCTTGGACATTTTCATTTCCTCCATTCGAAGTGCCGGCGATTGTCGTGGACAAGCCCGGCGGGGGTTGTGGTCGACGGACCCTGTTGATCCGCCAGTTCAATCGTCAGTTCGACGATGACCCATCTTCGCTGCAGGAGTTTTCGGACGTGTTTCGTCCGACGATCGTTTCTATTTCATTTGTTTCCGGATTGGCCGCGAATCAGCCGCGGCGGGGAAACGCCTCGACGACGTCGGCGACTTCATCCGCGGTGAACGGCTTCTCCAGGACCGGGCGGCCGGATTCGGCGAGAAAGCGGCCGGAGACCGGTCCCAGCGCGTCGCCGGTGACGAACAGGATTCTGTCGACCAGCGCCGGATGATGCGCCTTGAGCCAGCGGAACAGCGCCGGTCCGTCGAAATCGGGCATGCGCAGGTCGCAGACGATGGCGTCGTAGCCGGCCGGGTCGGCCGCGATCATCGCCTTGCCCTCGTTGCCGCCCGTCGCCATGTCGCAGCGGAAGCCGGCCTTCTCCATCGCGTCGGCGAGGAGCAGCGCGATCTCCGGCTCGTCGTCGATGACGATGGCGCGCGGCAGGTCGGACCGGGGCGGAGGGGAGGCTGCGCCGGCGTCGGATTCGGCGACATCCGGGGATGCGCGGCGGCGTCCGACTGTCGGCAGGCTCAGTTCGAAGGCAGCGCCGACGCCGGATTCGACGAGCGAGAGCACCCCGCCCTGCGCCTCGGCAAGGCCCCGCGAGATCGACAGGCCTATGCCGGTGCCGACGCCCTGTGGTTTCGTCGTGAAGAACGGGTCGAAGATGCGCTGCGCGATCTCCGGCGGAATGCCGGTCCCGTTGTCCGCCACGACGATCCCCAATCTGCCGTCCTTCTCGACCGCGCTGACACGTATCTCGCGGTCGCCTTCGACGGCTTCGAGCGCATGGGTCGCGTTGACCAGCAGGTTGGTGAGGATGTTCTGGACCTGGTCGGGATCGGCGACGATCTCGGGAAGCCCCGGCGCGATGTCACAGCGCACCACGATGCCGCTGCTCTCGATCCCGTAGCGCAGCAACTCGATGGCGCTCTCGACGATCGGCAGGGCCTGTACCGCCCGCGTCTCGGCCTTGCGCTGGCGGGCGATCGCCAGGAAGGCGCGAACCACGCGGACGCAGCGCTGCGCCGCCGCCTCGATCTTCTCGGTCCGCTCGATCGCGGAGCGGCGCAGGAAGCCCGTCGCGGCCTCCTCGCGCAGCAGCGTCGACTGACCGAGCACGATGGACAGCGGATTGTTCAGTTCGTGAGCGACGCCCGCAAGCAGCGAGCCGATAGCCGCGAGCTTCTCGCTCTGGTGCAGCGCCTCGCGCTGCCGCTCGATTTCGGCGACCGCCGCGTGTGCCGAAGAAAGGTCGCGGAGATTGGCGGTGAAATAGCGGCCCTCCGGGAGTACGACCTCGGTGATCGCCAGTTCCACCGGGATGATCCGCCCGTCGCGGCAGCGCGCCTCCATCTCGACCCGGCGGCCGAGCACGTGCGGCTCGCGCGTAGCGCGATAGCGCGCGATGCCGGCTTCATGCGCATCCTGCATATGGTCGGGTACGATGAGGTCGCTGATGCGTCGGCCGACGGCCTCGTCGCGCGGATAGCCGAACGTCTCTTCGGCGGCGGGGTTTATGGCGACCACCACTCCGCGGTCGTCGACGACGATGACGGCGTCGAGCGCGGACGCCACGACGGCCGCATAGACGGCCGAAAGCTGCTCCGGCGTCTTCAGCCGGTGAGCTGCCTGGTCATCGGTTGCAGCGGAAAAATCGTTCACGCCGCCGCTCTCGGCGGCACGTAGATGTAGCCGACGCTGCGTACCGTGCGAATGACCTGCGGCTTTGCCGGGTCGACCTCGACCTTCTTGCGGATACGCGTCACCCGGATGTCGATGGAGCGGTCGAAAGGATTGTCGTCGCGGCCGGGCGCGGTGTCGAGCAGCCTGTCGCGCGACAGGACACGGTTGGGGTTGCGCGCGAACATCGCGAGAAGATCGAATTCGGTCGCGGTCAGGCGGATTTCGGTACCGTCCTCGTCGATCAGGATGCGGCGCTCAAGGTCAAGGCACACCTTGCCGAAGCAGACGCGCTTGCCGTTCGCGGCCGGCGCCGGCGCAGCCGAGGCGTCCGGTCGCGCAGCACCGGTGCGGCGCAGAACGGCGCGCACCCTCGCCTTCAGTTCGCGAAGATCGAAGGGCTTCGTCACGTAGTCGTCCGCGCCCATCTCCAGCCCGACCACCCGGTCGACGACGCCATCCATGCCGGTCAACATGATGATCGGCGTCCCGGTGGTCGCCCTGAGGCGTCGCGCGATTGAAAAGCCGTCTTCGCCCGGCAGGGAAACATCCAGAATGACCAGGTCGGCCGGCCCGGAGTTCAGCATGAGGTCCAACTCCGCCGCGCACGAGCAGCGGCTGACCGCGTAGCCGTCCTTGACGAAGTAGTCGGCGATGATTCCACGGATGTCGGGCTCGTCGTCGACGATCGCGAGCCTGACCGCATTCGAGCGTTGCATCGGCATCGCCCTGCTCCAACATTCCCTTCGAGGTTTCACCGTTCGCCGGGGTCATTGTGCGGGGCGCTTCACCCGCCTTGACCTTCTCTTTTGATGGAGCATATATTTCATGAAAACTGGCTTTGGTCAATGTAGGGGCGAAATGGCCAGACGTTATACCCTTGGAAAACGCGCCGAGGCGAAAGAGCAGACCCGCGACAGGATCCTGCGGGCGACGATGCAGGTGCATGACGAGAAGGGCGTGGCGCCGACCACCTTCGCCGACGTCGCCGCGCGCGCCGGCGTCGGCCAGGCCACCGTCTCGCGCTATTTCCCGACCATCGGCGACCTCGTCCAGGCCTGTGGCCAGCACGTCTGGATGGAGATGCGTCCGCCGGTGCCCGACATGGCGAAAGACGTCTTCGCCGGCGTCGCAGGCCTGGACGCGCGTCTGGAGAAGCTGGTCGAGGAGGTCGACGGCTTCTATGCGCGCGGCGCCCTGCGCCTCGACCTCGCTTCGCGCGACCGCGATCTCATCCCCCAACTCGACGGTTTCCTCAACGCCGTCGAGGGCGGCGTCGCCGCCCTCGTCAGGGAAGCCCTCGCCCCGTTCGCGCCCGGCGAGGAGGCGCTCGAGGTGGCAACCGCGCTGATGGGCTTTCGCGTCTGGCAGTCCTTCCAGCGCACCTCCGTCGCCGGCGGCCGGATGCCCGTTCTGAGGGCCAGGCTGCTGCGGTGCGCGCTAAAAACGGCCGACGCCTGAGGGCGACGGCAAAACGGCGGATTCGCTCCGGCAGGGTGCCCCCCAGAAGAGCTGCAATCGGAAACAATTGAAATCTCCGCGACCCCGCGACGAAATCGACGTGAAACGGCGCCCCGCCACGGTCCGGCCCCTGACAACAGGAGCACGACCATGACCCCCCACCAGATTTCGCTCGTCGAAGAGAGTTTTCGCGCCGTCGTCCCGATCCGCGCCACGGCGGCGGAGATTTTCTACCGCCGGCTGTTCACGCTCGATCCAGACTTGCGCGGCCTTTTCGCCGGAACCGACATGGCCGAACAGGGCCGCAAGCTGATGGCCAGCCTCGCCTTTGTCGTCCAGGGGCTGAGGAGCGCCGAATCCATCGTCCCGGCGGTCGAGGCGCTTGCCCGGCGGCACGTCGGCTACGGCGTGCGCCACGGCCACTACCGGACAGTCGGGCTGGCCCTCGTCGCCACCCTCGAAGAAGGCCTCGGCGAAGCCTTCACTACGGAAGTGCGCGAGGCATGGCTCGCTGCCTACGGCCTGCTCTCGGGCGTGATGCTTGCCGCGGCCGGAACCGAAGAGGCGATGGCCTGATCGTCCCTTCCAATGGCGCAGGCTTACCCGCCGTTGACCAGCGCCAGGATCAGGCCGTGGATGTTGCCGCCGTTGCTCATCTCGACACTGTCGAAATCGCGGCTTCGCTGGCGCTGGGCGAGCGACAGCGCCGAGAGCCGGCCGGTCAGCTCGGTGCGGATCTTCTTGCAGCCGGGATCGCCTTCGACGGTGAGCCCGACCGACTGGGCTTCGATCTCGCGCACCATCTCCTTGATGAAGTCGCCATGAACCCGCTCGTGATCGGCGACTCCGGCGATGAACGTCTCCCAGTTGCGCCGCACCGGCGCCGGAAGCTCGCCCGACGGTTTCGGCAGCGTGTAGGTGATGATGAGCTTCGGCCGCGCCACGGCGAGCACGCAAGAACTGCCCTGCGGCTCGTACTTGCGCGACCAGGTCAGCTTGAACGTCGTGTGCGCGATGGCACGGGTGATGCCGAGCTTCGGCCCGCGTTCGCCAATGGAAGCGTAGAGTTCCGGGCCGCTCCGGCCGCTGATCGCATAGGTCTCGACCTGTTCGACGGCCCGCCACTCGGACCGGGCCGGCGAGGCGGCAAGAAGGAGAAGAACGGACATCGCGATGGCGAGACGGACGGGCATCTCTGGGAAGCTCGGTTGTTCTGTCGACGGGATAGAACCCAGGCGGCACCGAAAGTCAAAGGCGCTGCCGGGGCGCCGGGCCGATCACGCCCGTTCACGCGCCGGATTGGCGAGGGTCGAGGCGAGACCGGCCGCGTGGTCCTCGGCGACCGCCCGCGCACAGCCGGCCTCCGTATCATGTTGCGTAGCCACGAAGCATTCGGCTAGCCTGCCCGCACATCCCGAAACCGACAACGGATTCCGTCCCATGTCCGACCCTTCCGCCAAGGCGCCCGGCATCATCGGCGGGACGCTGCCGCCCGACATGGCGCTCGCCTGTGAGGCCGCCGGCGCCACCAAGGCCGGTCGTGACGCGCTGGCGCTCCTCGTGCTCGGCGTGCTCGCCGGCGCCTTCATCGCCTTCGGCGCCATGTTCATGACCGTGGTGCTTTCGGGCGCCGGCGACTTGCCCTTCGGCGTCGCCCGGCTGCTCGCCGGCCTCGTGTTCTCGCTCGGCCTGATCCTGGTCATCGTCGGCGGGGCCGAACTCTTCACCGGCGATTCGCTGATGATCCTCGCCTGCGCCAGCCGGCGCATCTCGATCGCCGCGCTGGCCCGCACCTGGACGCTCGTCTATATCGGCAATATCGCCGGCGCACTGGGCACGGCGGCTCTGGTCTTCCTCGCCGGCCAGCATGGCTTCGGAAGCGGCGCCGTCGGCAAGACGGCACTCACAGTCGCCTCCGCCAAGGCGGCGCTGCCCACCGTCCAACTCTTCTTCCTCGCCGTTCTGTGCAACGTGCTCGTCTGCCTGGCAGTGTGGATGTCGTTCGGGGCACACAGCGCGGCCGACAAGGTCCTGGTAATCGTGCCGCCGGTCGCCGCGTTCGTCGCGGCCGGTTTCGAGCACTCCATCGCCAATATCTATTTCTTGCCTTACGCGCTGGCGATCAAGGCATTCGCCGGACCTGAATTCTGGGCTGCAATCGGCCAGGACGCATCGGCCTATGCAGGCCTGACGATACAGGCCGCATTGCACAACATCGCGGTCGCCACGGTCGGTAACCTGATTGGCGGCAGCTTGATGGTCGGCGCGGTCTACTGGTTCCTGTACCTGCGCCGGCGCTCCTGAACCGGGACGCGCCTTCCGCCGCCCTACTTCGCGGCGCGGGTCTTCTTCTTCGCCGGCGCAGGCGGAGCATCCTGCAACGCGCGCTCCTCCATTTCGAGGCGGGCCTTGCGAAGTTTCGCGGTCTTGACCTCACGCGAGGCGGCTTCCGCATCGATGATGGCGCGGGCGGCGCTGTGGGTTGTCTGCGCCTTTGTCTCCAGCCGGTTCGGCGACGGTTTGAACAAGGCACCTGCAGCTTTGGAATTCTTCATGGGCTACTCCTGAAGCCGAAAGAAGGTCGGGCTTTGGCCCGACCTTCCCTCATTTCGTCCGCCGGCGCCAGCGGATTGCTGGCTGCGGGCGTGCACGGACTAGGCCGCCTGCAGGTTTTCCGCAGCGCTCTTGCCCGAGCGGTTGTCCCTGACGACGTCGAAGGAGAGCTTCTGGCCCTCGACGATGGTGCGCATTCCGGCGCGTTCGACGGCGGAGATATGGACGAACACGTCCGTCGCGCCGTCTTCCGGCTGGATGAAGCCGAAGCCTTTGGTATGATTGAAGAACTTTACGGTTCCAGTGGTCATGACGATTCCTTTCAATCGGTCACGTGAGATCGCTCGCTCCGCAAGCTGCGGAACGGGCAGGTGAAATCGATTTTGAGAGGAGAAGATCGCTGGTGCGCGTCGCCGCGCTAAACAAAGTTCAGCAAGCAAGATCGATATCAAACACATAGACGCGATCGGTGTTCGAAACAAGGCGCGCAGCCGGCAGCGGGTCTGCGCACCGCTCGCCAGCGAGGTTGGACCTATCAGGGTATCTGGTGCGGAATGTCGATGGAACACCAGGACAAGGCCGAACATCTGCGATACGCGGACCCAGCGTGCTGCGTTCCCGGAACCGCTCTGCCGATGCTGGCCCAGCGCATTCCCGCGTGAGGATTTGGACGTTTTCCGCCGGGCGCATATTCTCGCGAGGTGAAGGCGAGACTGTCGAATGCCGCGCAGGCGCACGGTCTTCACCCGCCGGGCGACGATTTCGGATTCACGTTCCTTTTCCTCCGCAGGGTGCGGGTCCATTCTTTCCCCGCGCCTGCACGGCGGGCGCGAAACAAAGGGAGACGGCGATGAATATCCTGAACATGTCCCGGCGCGGACTGCTCCAGGGCGCGGCTGCGGTCGGCGCACTTGCAGTGCTGCCGTTCCCGGTCCTCGCCCAGGAGCCGAAGAAGGGCGGGCGCCTGATCGTCGCCGCCGATTCCGAGCCGCGCAACCTCAATCCGGCGATCGTCGCCTCGAACGGCGTCTTCTTCGTCTCCTCGAAGGTCGTCGAGCCGCTCGCCGAGGCATCGTTCGACGGCCTCGAAGGCCGCCTGGCGACCGCCTGGGAGGGCTCCGACGACGGACTTTCGGTGACCTTCACGCTGCGCGAAGGCGTGACCTGGCATGACGGCAAGCCGTTCACCTCGGCCGACGTCGCCTTCTCGGCGCTGGAGGTATGGAGGAAGCTGCAGAACCTCGGCCGCGTCGTCTTCAAGGATCTCGAGGCGGTCGACACGCCGGACGAGCGCACCGCCGTTTTCCGCTTCGCGCGGCCGACGCCGTTCCAGTTGATCCGCAACGCGCTGCCGGCGCTGACGGCGGTCCTGCCCCGTCATCTCTACGAAGGCACCGACATCTCCGCCAACCCCGCCAACACCGCCCCGGTCGGCACCGGACCGTTCCGCTTCGCCGAACACAAGGCCGGCGAATACTACCGGCTGGCGCGCAACGAGGTCTACTGGGGCCAAGGCCTGCCGCATCTCGACGAGATCATCTACCGCGTGCTGCCCGACCGCGCCGCCGCCGCCGGCGCCATCGAGGCCGACGAGGTCCAGCTCGCCGCCTTTTCGGCGGTGCCGCTCGCCGACCTCGATCGCATCTCCAAGGTTCCCGGCGTCGAGGTGGTGACCACCGGCTACGAGGCGCTGACCTACCAGCTGGTCGTCGAGATCAACCACCGGCGCAAGGAACTCGCCGACCTCAAAGTCCGCCAGGCGATCGCCCATGCCATCGACAAGAACTTCGTCGTCAGGACGATCTTCCTCGGCTACGCGGCGGCGGCCACAGGCCCGGTGCCGAAGAACGATCCACAGTTCTACACGGCCGACGTGCCGCAATATGCCTTCGACGTGGCGCGTGCCAACGCGCTCCTCGACGAGGCCGGCTACGCGCGCGGCGGCGACGGCAAGCGTTTTGCCCTGAAGCTGCTGCCGGCGCCCTACTTCAACGAAACCAAGCAGTTCGGCGACTATCTGCGCCAGGCGCTGGCCGAGGTCGGCATCGACGCCGGCATCGTCAACAACGACGCCGCCGCGCACCAGAAGGCGGTCTACAGCGACCACGACTTCGACATCGCGGTCGCGCCGCCGGTATTCCGCGGCGACCCCGCCATCTCGACGACGATCCTGGTGCAGAGCGGCATTCCCGACGGGGTGCCCTTCTCCAACCAGGGCGGCTACGCCAACGCCGAGGTCGACGCGCTGATCGCCAAGGCGGCGGGTACGCTCGACGAAAGGGCCCGCATCGGCCTCTATCACGATTTCCAGCGCCTGGTCGCCGCCGACCTGCCGCTGATCAACGTCGCCGAATGGGGCTTCACCACGGTGAAGCGCAGTTCGGTCCACAACGTCTCCAACAATCCACGCTGGGCGGTGTCGAACTGGGCGGACGTTTGGCTCGACGCATGAGGCGACGCTTGCGCGGTGCGCGCGGCGGTGATGGACTGACGGCGTGAACCGCGCGCTTCCGCTCCTGCGCCGCCGACTCCTGTCGAGCCTGCCGGTGCTCCTGATCGTCGTCTTCGGCAGCTTCCTCCTCCTTGAGGCGGCGCCGGGCGACGCCGTGGACGCCTACCTCGTCTCGATCGGCGGCGACGCCGGGCTGGCCGCCCAACTGCGCCGGGAATGGGGCCTCGACCAGTCCGCCTGGGCGCGCTTCGGAGCCTTCGCCACGGCGCTCGCCCAAGGCGATCTCGGCTGGTCGGTCGCGTTCTCCCGACCGATCCGCGACGTCATCCTCGAAAGACTGCCCAACACGCTGCTGCTGATGGGCACTGCGACGGCGTTGTCCTTCGGCCTCGGCTCACTTCTGGGCATCGTCGCCGGGGCGCGGCCCGGCAGCGTCCGCGACCGGGCGCTCTCGATCGCCTCGCTCGCGCTCTATGCGGTCCCGGGATTCTGGCTGGGACTGGTGCTGATCGTGGTGTTCGCCATCGAGCTGCGCTGGCTCCCGCTCGGCGGCGTCGAGACGATCGCCACGACGAAGACAGGGCTCGACCGCGCGCTCGACATCGCCCGCCACCTCGTCCTGCCGGTCGCCGCGCTCGGCATGATCTACCTGGCGCTGTATCTGAGGGTGATGCGCGCCGGCATGGCCGAGGTCTGGCGCATGGACTTCGTGCTGGCGCTGAAGGCCCGCGGCCTGTCGCGCCGGCGTATCGTGCTGGCCCATGTCGCGCGCAACGCGCTCCTGCCGCTCGTCACCATGCTCGGCCTGCAGTCGGCGTCGATGCTCGGCGGCAGCGTCGTCATCGAAAGCGTGTTCGCCGTGCCCGGCATCGGACGCCTCGCCCACGAGGCGGTGGCGGCGCGCGACGTGCCACTCCTGCTCGGCATCATCCTGGCGAGCGCGGTGCTCGTGGTGGCCGTCAACCTGCTCGTCGACATCGCTTACGCAGCGCTCGACCCGCGCGTCGGCGCCTCGGAGGAACGGGCGTGATCCGCCGGCTCCTCACCACGCCCGAAGGCATCGCCGGGACCGCGATCCTCATTCTTCTCGCGCTCGCAGCGCTGACCGCGCCGTTCCTCTTCCCGCGCGATCCGCTCGCCATCGCCGGGCCGGCGCTCGTGCCGCCGTTGCAGGATCCGGCACACCTGCTGGGCACCGACCGGCTTGGCCGCGACGTACTCGCCGGACTCGTCCATGGCGCGCGCATGTCGCTCGCAGTCGGCCTCGCCGCCGCCGCGGCGGCGCTCTTCGTCGGCGCGATCGTCGGCACGGTCGCCGGCTTTGCCGGCGGCTTCGTCGACGAGGCGCTGATGCGGATCGCCGAAGCCTTCCAGATCGTGCCCGGCTTTCTCCTCGCGCTCGCCTTCGTCAGCATCGCCGGGCCGTCGCTGCCCGTCGTCGTCGCCGCCATCGCGCTCGGCGCCTGGACCGGCCCCGCACGGGTGGCGCGCGCCGAAGTCCTGTCGATCCGCGAGCGCGACTACGTCGCGGCGAGCCGCGTCGTCGGCATGCACCCGCTGGAGATCACGCTCCGCGAGGTGCTGCCCAATGCGCTGCCCCCGGTTCTGGCGCTGTCTTCCGTCATCGTCGCCGGCGCCGTACTCACCGAGGCTGCGCTCTCCTTCCTCGGCCTCGGCGATCCCAACCGCGTCACCTGGGGCGCCATGATCGCCGAGGGGCGCGTCGTACTGCGCTCCTCGCCCTTCCTGTCGATCATCCCCGGCGCTGCCCTCGTCGTCGCCGTCGTCGGCGTCTACCTGTTCGGCGAGGGGCTGGTCGAGGCCTCGACCTCGCGCAGGCGGTACCTGTGAGCCTGCTCGCCGTCGCCGACCTGTCCGTATTCCACGCCGGCACGGCAGTACCGGCAGTTTCCGGCATCGGCTTCGAGCTTGGCGAGGGCGAGCGCCTCGCCGTCATCGGCGAGAGCGGGTCGGGCAAGACCACGCTTGCCCGCGCCGTCGCCGGCCTCCTGCCTCCCGCGGCACGCCTCGAAGGCGCGATCCGCTGGCGCGGCAAGGATGCGCCGGCGCGCCCAGGAAAGGACATCGGCTACGTCTTCCAGGACCCTTCGGCCAGCCTCGATCCCGTCGCCAGTGTCGGCCGGCAGATCGCGGAAGTGGTGCGCACGCACGCAGGCCTCGGCTGGCCGGCGGCCTTGGCACGAGCGGCCGAACTGCTTGACCGCGTCCGCCTTCCCGAACCGATCGCCATGCTCGACGCATGGCCGCACCAGCTTTCCGGAGGCCAGAAGCAGCGCGTCGCCATCGCCGCGGCTATTGCTGCTCGACCCGCCCTGCTGATCGCCGACGAGGCGACCAGCGCGCTCGACACCATCGTCCAGGCCGAGATCGTGGCGCTGATCCGCGGCATCGTCGAGGAAGAGCGGATGGCGCTGGTCTTCATCACCCACGACATCGCGCTCGCCGCGCAACTGGCCGAGCGCATCGCCGTCCTACGTAGCGGCCGCCTGGTCGAGATCGGTTCAGCCGCCGGCGTCGTCGGCGCGGCGGCCGACCCCTACACGCGCATGCTGATCGAGGCGAGTTCCGACCTAGTCTCGCTGGTCGGCGGCGATGATGCCCGCGAGGCAGCCGCGCCATGAGCGAGCCCCTCCTGCGCATCTCCGGGTTGACCAAGCGCTTCCGGCGCGGGGGAACAATCGTCGACGCCGTCGCCGGCGTATCGCTCGACGTCCACGCTGGCGAGACGCTCGCCCTGGTCGGTCCGTCGGCAAGCGGCAAGTCGACGCTTGCCCGCCTGATCCTGAGGCTGATCGAGGCCGACGCCGGCTCCGTCCGTTTCGACGGCCTCGACCTGCTGTCGCTGCGCGGGACGGCGCTGCGTGCTGCACGCGCGCGCCTGCAGATGGTCTTCCAGGATCCGCACGCCGCGTTCAACCCGCGCGCCACGGTCGCCCGCGTGCTCGCTGACCCGCTGCGCATCCACCGGATCGCCGCCCGTTCGGAGCGGCCGGCCGCGATCGCCCGGCTGCTGGAGAGCGTCGATCTTCCCGCCTCGTTCGCCGACCGGCCGCTCCACGACCTGTCCGGCGGCCAGCGCCAGCGCGTCGCCATAGCCCGCGCGATCGCCCCGGCGCCAAAACTCGTCGTCCTCGACGAGGCGGTCTCCGCACTCGACGTCTCGACACGACGCCGCACGCTGGCGCTGCTGGCCGAGTTGCAGAAATCGCGCGGCGTCGCCTATCTCTTCGTCACCCACGATCTCGCCGCGGTGCGCCTGATCGCCCATCGCGTCGCGGTGATGGACCGCGGCGCGATCGTCGAGACCGGCTCGGTCCGCGACGTCGTGAAACACCCGCAATCGACGACGGCGCGGGCCCTCGTCGCCGCACAACCGCGCCTGGCGGCGCGATCGGAGGCGTCATGAACGACGAAAGCCGCATCGAAGCCCTCGCCCGCGAACTCGAGTCGGCGTTCCGCAACCGGGCGGATCTCTACCGCCTGCTCTTCGACGAACTCGCAGCCGCGTTCGGCGAGGAGAAGGCCGAAACGATCCTTTCCGCGGCGATCGAGCGACGCGGACGCGAGGTCGCCATGGCGGCCTTCGCCGGTTACGGTCCAAACGACGCGCGCGCCGTCGGCGAAGCCTTCCTCGCCGTCAGCCCCGACGGCGGGCGCTTGTATCCGACGGAGGTCGAGCGGCAGGCGCATTGCATCGGCTTCCGCGTGCAGCGCTGCCCGTTGAAGGACGCATGGACCGATGCCGGCGTCGGCGACGACAGGCTCGCCGTGCTGTGCCGGATCGCCGGCGCGTTCGACCGCGGGCTGTTCGAGGCGACCGGCGTGCGCTTCGAGAACACCACGTGGACGCCCGGCCATGGTAGCGACTGCTGTCACATCCTGCTGACCGATCGGGATGCCCGGTAGCGGTCAAACATCAACCGGACCTGCGGCCTGCCCCAAAAAAAACAATATTCGGACGGCCAAGACCGAGCAACCGATTGGCTGTTCATCCATTTCAACAACTCGCGGCGCCGGGCACGCCCTCGCGGCCCTTCACATGCACGGGTAGTGGAGGGCCTGCACCTTTGGTCGGATTGAGGCGTGGTATGGGTCGAAATCGTCCAGTTCCAGGAGCGGAGCCGAAGGCGGCGTTGACCTCCTTCGCGGCGCCGCGACGCGGAAATGGGCGATTCTGGCCCTATCCCTCCGCGACGCGGCAAATCTCGCCTCAGAGTGGTTCTACCCTCCCCTGCAGTGGTCAACAGCACACCGGCCGTTTCGCCTGCTCAGGGGCAAAATCCGGCTCGCGCCGCGGCCAATCAGATTTTCTTGAGTACAGACCCTAGATGAACGTCCGGACCGACCCAGAGAGCCTCCGGCTCTCGCCTCCGCCGTTGCCGGCCAAGGCCGACGCCCCGATCCGCTCCACATTCCTCCACGACGAGATGCTGCGCCGGCTGGGCGAAAACCTGGCGCGTGGCGAATTGAAGCGCATCGAGGGGCTCGAAGCGTTCGACATCTCCAGCCGCATCCGCGAGGACAACGAGAAGATCCTCGCCGTCTACCGCGCCACCAACGAGGCCCAGCTCCGCGGCGAGACCATCACCCCGGCAGCGCAGTGGCTGCTCGACAACCACTACATGGTCGAGGAAGCCGTCTACCAGATACGCCGCGACCTGCCGAAGCGCTTCTACCGCCAGTTGCCGACGATCGAGATCGAAAAGGGCGTGCGCGTGCCGCGGGCGCTCGCGCTCGCCTGGCTTTATGTCGCCCACACCGACAGCGCCGTTTCCGCCACGGGCCTGGAGGCGATCATCGAGGGATTCCAGTCCGTCGAGCCGCTGCGGATCGGCGAGATCTGGGCGCTGCCGCCTCTGTTGCGGTTCGTTCTCGTCGAGAATCTGCGCCGGCTGGCCCTGCGCGTCGACCGTGCCCGCCAGATGCGGCGCATCGCCAACAGCCTCGCCGACCGGCTTCTTTCGGCGACGCCATGGGAAGGCGGACCGACCGCGCTCTTATCCGGGTATTCCCAGCACGCGCAGGACAACACCTTCGCCACCCAGCTCCTGCATCGCCTCCGCGACGGGTCGCTCAGCGCCGGCGCCGCGCTTGCCTGGCTGGAAAGGGAACTGGAAGCCTCCGGCAGCGACGCCGAGCAGATCATCATCCGCGAGCACCAGACACTTGCCGCTGGAAACGTGACGACCGGCAACATCATCCGCGGCCTCAGAGTTGCGAACGATCTCGACTGGACGGTCTGGTTCGAGAGGGTCAGCCGCGTCGACCGGCTGTTCCGCGAACGCACCGACTTCGCGCGCCTCGATTTTCAGTCGCGCGACCAGTACCGGACGGCGGTCGAGGATCTTGCCCGGCGATCGGGAAAGAACGAATACGACGTCGCGCTCCGCGTCATCGAGATGGCCGAGGCCGGCGCGTCCGAAAGCGCAGCGGCCGCCGACGGGCCGGACGTCGGAACGTTGCTCGTCGGCGCCCGCCGAAGAGAGGTCGAGAAGGATCTTGGATATCGTTCGCCATTCGGTACGCGGCTCTATCGCAGCTTCCGTAAGGCCGGCTGGGCAGGCATCGCCGTTCCCGCACTCGCCCTTGCCGGACTCCTGCTAGCCGCGCTTGCCAGTGCGCTCGCCGCGGCCGAGGTACCCGACTGGGGGATCGTCGTTCTTCTCGTCCTCTTCACCCTGCCGGGATTCGAGGGCATGCTGGCGATCTTCAATGCGTCGGTGATGCTCCTGCTCAAGCCGACGAGCCTGATCGGCTACGAGTTCAAGGACGGCGTTCCGCCCGAGGCACGGACGCTCGTCGTGGTGCCATCGCTGATCTCGTCGCGCGACGAGATCGAGGAGAGCGTGCGCAATCTGGAGGTGCATTTCCTCGCCAACATGCACGGCGACCTTCATTTCGCATTGCTCTCGGACTGGCCGGACAGCCAGGATGAGCAGAGCGCGGGCGATCTCGAACTCCTCGAATACGCGCACGCCTGCATCGCAGGCCTTAATGCCGTCTATCCGCGCGCAGAGGCGCCGCGCTTCCACCTGCTCCACCGGCGCCGGCTCTACAACGAAACCCAGGGCTGCTGGATGGGCTGGGAACGCAAGCGCGGCAAGCTGCACGAGCTCGACCTGCTGCTGCGCGGCGACAGCGACACGACGTTCATGCCCTCCGACACGCCGCTGCCGCAGGGCGTCGTCTATGTCATGACGCTCGACGCCGACACGCGCATGACCCGCGACGCGGTGGCGCGTCTCGTCGGCAAGCTCTGCCACCCGCTGAACCGCCCCGTGCTCGATCCGCTGACCCGGCGCGTCGTTTCCGGCTATGGCATCCTGCAGCCGCGCGTGACGCCGTCGCTGACGACCGGCGACGAGGCTTCGTTCTTCCAGCGCATCTGTTCGGTCCACCGCGGCATGGACCCATACGTCTTCGCCGTGTCCGACCTCTATCAGGACGTGTTCGGCGAGGGCAGCTTCACCGGCAAGGGGCTCTACCACGTCGACGCCATGGAGGCGGCGCTCAAGGACCGCATCCGCGAGGACACCGTGCTCAGCCACGATCTCCTCGAAGGGGCCTACGCGCGTGCCGCCCTGACCACCGATGTCGAACTGGTCGAGGACTACCCGACCCGCTACGCCGTCGACGCCTCGCGTCAGCACCGCTGGGCGCGCGGCGACTGGCAACTGCTCGGCTACATCCTCGACCCGGCCTCCGGCGTGCCGGCGCTGTCGCGCTGGAAGATGATCGACAACCTGCGGCGCTCGCTGACCCCTATCTTCTGGACGGCGGCATCGATTGCCGGCTGGACGCTGTTGCCGTTCTCGCTCGCAGCGCAATGGCAGGTACTGCTCATCCTCAGCCTGTTCGTCGCGCCGACCTTCGACCTCGTCCGCTCGCTATTCCCCGATTCGCGCGAGACGACGCCGCGGGCGCGGCTGACCGCCTTCTTCCGCGACATCGCCCAGGGATCCGCGCAGGTAGCTCTGCGCCTCATCCTGATGGGGCACACGGCCTGGATGATGGCCGACGCCATCGCTCGCACGCTGCACCGCCTTCTCGTCAGCCGCAGGAACCTGCTCGAATGGCGGACCGCCTCGCAGGCCCAGAAGCACGGCGCCAACACGCTGGCCTCCTACTACGGGATGATGTGGGGAGCGCTGCCCATCGCCGCAGTCGGCCTCGCCCTTCCGGTCGCGACGGATTCGACTGGCGCCTTCGTCGCATTCATCTTTGCGCTGTTCTGGGCAGGCTCGCCCGCATTCGCCTGGTTCGTCAGCATGTCCGCCGAGACCGAAGACCGGCTGCACGTCGCGGCAAGCGACAGCCGGAAGCTGCGCAGCGCAGCCCGCCGTACTTGGCTCTTCTTCGAGACCTTCGTCGGACCGGAGCACAATTGGCTGCCGCCCGACAATTTCCAGGAAACACCCGAACCGGTCGTCGCGCCGCGCACATCGCCGACCAACATCGGCGTCTACATGCTGTCGATCGTCTCGGCGCGCGATTTCGGCTGGATCAGTCTCGCCCACGCGATCGAGCGCCTGGACCAGACGCTCGCCACGATCGAGAAGATGGATCGGCACCGCGGCCATCTCTACAACTGGTACGACACGCGCTCTCTGGAGCCGCTCCATCCGCGTTACATCTCAAGCGTCGACAGCGGCAACCTCGCCGGCCACCTGATCGCGGTCTCCGCCGCCTGCAACGAGTGGGCGATGGCTCCCGCCGCCTATCTCCAGGGCGACTTCCACGGCATCCTCGACGCCGTCGGCATCCTCGAGGAGACGCTCGCTGCCCTGCCCGACGACCGGCGCCAGATCCGCCCGCTCCGCCACCGCCTCGCCGACCGCATCGCCGGCATGCGCCGCGCCGTCGACATCGTGCGCAACGAACCCGAAACCGCCGCGATCAGAACCATCAACCTCGCCGTGCTGTCCGGCGACATCCGCAAGCTCGCCTCGGCCATCAATGCCGAGATCGGCTTACCGGCCAGCGAGGACCTGCTGCTCTGGGCCGGAAAGCTGGAGGCGACCTGCGAAGCCCATGTCAGCGACGCCCATATCGACGAGCGCGGCGTGGAATCGCTCAGGGCGAAGCTGCGCGACGTCCATCGCCGCGCCCGCCTGTTCGCCTTCCAGATGGAATTCGGCTTCCTGATACGCCGGGACCGCAAGCTGCTGTCGATCGGCTACCGCATCGACGATCACCAACTCGACGAGAGCTGCTACGACCTCCTCGCCTCCGAGGCGCGGCTGACCAGCCTGTTCGCCATCGCCAAGGGCGACGTGTCGACGGAACACTGGTTCCGGCTCGGCCGGCCGATCGTCGAGATCGGCTTCCGCGGCGCTCTGGTCTCGTGGTCGGGCTCGATGTTCGAGTACCTGATGCCGCCGCTGGTGATGAAGGAGCCGCAGGGCGGAATTCTCAACCAGACCAACATGCTGGTCATCCGCAAGCAGATCGCCTACGGGCGCTCGAAGGGCATTCCCTGGGGCATCTCCGAGGCCGCCTACAACGCCCGCGACCGCCAGATGACCTACCAGTACACCAATTTCGGCGTGCCCGGTCTCGGCCTGAAACGCGGCCTGGCGCTGAACACGGTGGTCGCACCCTACGCCACGATGCTCGCCTCGCAGTACCTGCCGCGCCAGTCTGTCGAGAACCTCGAGCGGCTGGAGGCCATCGGCGCTCTCGGCCGCTACGGCTACCATGACGCCATCGACTTCACCCCACAGCGCGTGCCCGAAGGCCAGCATCACGCCGTCGTGCGCAACTACATGGCCCACCATCAGGGCATGTCGATCGTCGCGGTCGCCAATGTCGTCTTCGAAGGCCGCATGCGCGACCGGTTCCACAGCGACCCGGTGATCGAGGCGGCCGAACTGCTGCTCCAGGAGAAGGCGCCGCGCGACATCCCGGTCACTTTCGTCGGGTCCGAGACTGACATCGTCGCCCTGGCCGCGCCGAAAGACGACCACCCCGACAATCGCGTCGTCGACGATCCGGCGTCCGCCCCGCCCGCGGTCAACGTGCTCAGCAACGGCCGCTACTCGGTCATGGTGTCGGCGACCGGCTCCGGCTACAGCCGCATCGATGATATCAGCGTCACGCGCTGGCAGCCCGACCTCGCGGAAGACCGTTCGGGTTCTTTCCTGTTCCTCACCGACACCGAGACCGGCAGGTGGTGGTCGGCGACGGCGGCGCCGAAGGCCGCGCCGGGTGAAGTCGCCCAGACCGTCTTTGCCGACGACAAGGCGCATTTCTTCAAAGTAGTCGGCAACCTCCGCTCCGAGGTCGAGGTGATCGTCGCCGACGAGGGACATGGCGAAGGGCGCCGTCTCACGCTGATCAACGATGGCCGCGTGGATCGCCATCTCGACGTCACCTCCTTCGCCGAGATCTCGCTCGCCACGGAAGCCGCCGACAGCGCCCATCCCGCCTTCTCGAAAATGTTCGTCGAGACCGAGATCGCCCGGCAGAACAGCACGATCTACGCCTGGCGGCGCCCGCGATCGCCCGACGAGCCGGGGGTTGCGCTCGCCCATTTCGTCAGCGGGGGGGCGTCCCTGACGCGCGAGACCGAGGCGGAAACCGACCGGCGCGCATTCATCGGCAGGGGCCGCACGCTTGCCGACGCGGCGGCGTTCGATCCCGACACGCGGCTCTCGGGCACCGCCGGCTGCGTCCTCGACCCGGTCATGGCGCTGCGCTGCCGCGTCCGCGTCCCGGCCGGAAAGAAGGTCTCGCTGACGTTCTGGACGCTGGCAGCGCCAACGCGCAAGGAGGTCGAGGACCTCGTCGCCCGCTACGACTACCCCGACAGCTTCCAGCGCCAGGCGATGCTCGCCTGGACGCGCTCGCAGGTCCAGGTCCGCTACCTCGGCCTCAATCTCGCCGACGCGGCCGGGGTGCAGAAGCTGGCGCGATACCTGGTCTATCCCGGCAGGGCCGTGCGCGCGCCGGCCGAGGCTATCGCCGCCGGGCTCGGCCGCCAGTCGGCGCTCTGGCCGACGAGTATATCGGGCGACTATCCGATCTTCGCGGTGCGCATCGGCGACGTGGTCGACCTGGAGATCGTCGCATCGACGCTGCGCATGCAGGAGTATTTGCGCACCCGCGGGGTCGTGGTGGACCTAGTCATCGTCAACGAACAGGCCGCCTCCTACGTTCAGGATCTGCAACAGGCGATCGAGAATCTGTGCGAAAACAGCCGCCTGCGCGGCAGGGAGCTCGGGCCGCGCCAGCACATCTTCGCCGTCCGCCGGGATCTCATGGACGAGGCGACCTACCGCACACTGCTCGGCGTCGCCCGGATCGTCTTCCATACCCGCAACGGGCCGATCTCCGACCAGATCGAGCGCGCCGAAGCCGCCGAACGAGCGGGTTTGGCGGAGCGTCCGACGTTACCCACCGGAACGGTCGGGCATCGCCGGCACGTCGACAAATCGGCCGACGGAACCGGCCTCGCCGGATGGAACGGCTATGGCGGCTTCGACCGTGACGGCCGCGACTACGTGGTGCGGCTCGCCGGCGAGCGCACCACGCCGCATCCCTGGATCAACGTCGTCGCCAATGCCGAGTTCGGCTTCCACAGCTCCGCCGAGGGCGCCTCCTTCACCTGGAGCCGCAACAGCCGCGATTTCCAGCTGACGCCTTGGAGCAACGACCCCGTCACCAACCGGCCCGGCGAGGCGATCTATATCCGCGACCTCGACGGCGGTGGCCTGTTCTCGCCCGTCGCCGGCGTCGCCCGCGATCCTTCGCTCGTCTACGAGGCGCGCCACGGCCAGGGTTACAGCACCTTCTCCACGCGCCGCGGCGGGCTTGCAGCAGAACTTTGCCAACTCGTGGATCCCACCGATCCGGTGAAGGTCTCGCGGCTGACGCTGCGCAACGACGGTTCGGAGGCCGTACGGCTCAGGATCTACGCCTATGCCGAGTGGGTCCTCGGCACAGGCCGCGCGCGGACTGCGCCGACGATCGTGCCCGGTCGCGACGAAGCGACGGGGGCGCTCACCGCGCGCAATCCCTACAGCCTCGAATTCGGCGAGCGCACCGCCTTCCTCGCCGCCGATGCGCCGCCCCAGTCCTTCACGGCTGACCGTACCGAATTCCTCGGTCGCGGCGGCTCCGTGGAGTGGCCGGCCGCCGCCCTGGCGGGCGCCGACCTTTCGGGCACCGTCGAAGCCGGGCGAGATCCGTGCGCGGCGATTGCCTGCGACGTCACCGTCCCGGCGGGCGGCGAAAGCCGGGTTCTGTTCCTTCTCGGCGACGCCGCCTCGGCCGAGGAGGCATCGGCGCTCGTTTCGCGGCATCGGGCGGTCGACTTCGACCGCCGGCTGGAAGCCAACGCCCGCGCCTGGGACGATTTCCTCGGCGCGATCCAGGTCGAGACGCCGGACCCGGCGATGAACGCCATGCTGAACCGCTGGCTGCCCTACCAGAGCCTCGCCTGCCGTATCCGCGCCCGCTCGGCCTTCTACCAGGCGAGCGGCGCCTTCGGCTTCCGGGACCAGCTCCAGGACGCTCTGGCGCTGACGCTCCACGATCCGTCGCTGGCGCGGGCGCGCATCCTCGACGCGGCCGCGAGGCAGTTCCCGGAAGGCGACGTCCAGCACTGGTGGCTGCCGCGGACCGGCGCCGGCGTGCGCACGGCAATCTCCGACGACGTCGTCTGGCTGGCCTTCTGCGCCCACGACTACATCCGCTCGACCGGCGACCGGGCGATTCTCGACGAACAGGTGCCTTTCATCGAAGGCCCCGCCCTCGCGCCCGGCGAGCACGACGCCTACTTCGTGCCCGACATGTCGGCCAAGTCCGATAGCCTCTACGAGCATTGCGCACGCGCGCTCGATCTCGCGATATCGCGCACCGGGCCAAATGGCCTGCCGCTGATCCTCGGCGGCGACTGGAACGACGGCATGAACCGGGTCGGCATCGGCGGCCAGGGTGAAAGTGTGTGGCTCGGCTGGTTCCTGCTGCGCACCCTGGCGGATTTCCTCCCCCACGCCGAGGCGCGCGGCGACGAGGCGAGGACGCGCCGCTGGCGCAAACGCGAACGCAACCTGAAGGTCGCGGTCGAGGCGAGCGCCTGGGACGGCCAATGGTACCGGCGCGCGACCTACGACGACGGCACGCCGCTCGGCTCGCGTTCGTCGGACGAGTGCCAGATCGATTCCCTGCCGCAGTCGTGGAGCGTGCTGTCCGACCACGGCGACCCGGCGCGCTCGCGCACGGCCCTCGATTCGGCGATCGCCGAACTGGTCGCCCCGGATCTGCGGATCGTCCGGCTGTTCACGCCGCCCTTCTCGACCGGCGAGCGCGATCCGGGCTACATCCGCGCCTATCCCGCCGGCGTACGCGAGAACGGCGGTCAGTATACCCATGCCGCAACCTGGCTGGTCATTGCGCTCGCCCGCACGGGGCGCGCCGACGAGGCCTACCGGCTGTTCGACATGCTCAATCCGGTCACCCACGCGACCGACGAGAAGGCAGCGGGAATCTATCGCGTCGAGCCCTACGTCGTTGCCGCGGATGTCTATTCGATCGGCGACAAGGCCGGACGTGGCGGCTGGACCTGGTATACGGGATCGGCCGGCTGGCTTTTCCGCGCCGGTGTCGAAGGCATCCTCGGCATTCGCCGCGATGGCGGCCGCCTGGAAGTCACCCCTGCGCTTCCGTCCGCCTGGCCGGGCTATTCGGCGACACTGCGTCTCGACGGCAGGACCGTACGCTTGATTGTGCGCCGCGGGAGAGGCGGGGCCGGTGGAATCACCGTCGACGGACGCCATGTCGATGCGATCCTGATCGACGCGCTGCAGGCCGATAGCGAAATCATGGTCGAGACGGCATGAGAAACCATGGACGCGGTCACAAGATCGCCATTTTCTCCTAGATTTCAGTCTCTTATTCGATCACGCGACATTTCCGCCCGATAACGACATTTGTCCTGCTTTCCGGAACGGAACGCAATCCGCGGGCATTGTCCCCCGATGCGCAAACTCGTATTCAGCGATGGTGCGGCGCACAAACCGAAGTCACAAGGTAACGACGTGTCTCTGTTGCAGATCTACTGGAGAGCGCTGAGCTACCTCGCCGCGGAGAGGCGTAAAGTCGCCGTCATCTGCGCCGCCAATGTCGGCCTCGCCGCCGTGGCCATCGCCGAGCCGGTGCTGTTCGGCCGCATCATCGACGCGATCTCCGAAAAGCGCGACGTCGTGCCGACGCTGGCGCTCTGGGCCGGCATCGGCGCGTTCAACATCGTCGCTTATGTCCTGATCGCGCGCGGCGCGGATCGACTCGCCCACGGTCGGCGTGCCGAGGTCCTCGCCGAATCGTTCGAGAAGGTCATCACCATGCCGCTGGCGTGGCACCACCAACGCGGCACCTCGAACAGCCTTCACACGCTGCTGCGCGCGGTGGAAAGCCTTTTCGGCCTCTGGCTGGAGTTCATGCGCCAGCACCTTACGACCGCGGTTGCGCTTTTCCTGCTCGTGCCAACAGCCTTGACGCTCGACGTCCGCATGTCGCTCGTACTGGTCGCGCTCGGCGCCGTCTACCTGTGGATCGGTCGCGTCGTCATGCGCAAGACGAAGGACGGCCAGGCGTCGGTGGAGGCCCACTATCACCGGGTGTTCTCCCATGTGAGCGACTCGGTCAGCAATGTTTCCGTGCTGCAGAGCTACAACCGCATCGCCGAGGAGAAGCGCGCCCTCGAGGCCTATACGCGCGAGCTCCTCGCTGCGCAGTTCCCGGTGCTCGACTGGTGGGCGCTGGCAGCCGCCCTGCACCGCCTGGCTTCGACCATTTCGATGATGGTGGTGCTGCTGATTGGAGCGCTGCTGGTGCTCCGCGGCGAACTCCGGATCGGCGACATCGTCGCCTTCACCGGCTTTGCAACCCTGCTGATCAGCCGGCTCGACCAGATCTCGGCCTTCGCCAACCAGGTCTTCGAGGCACGCGCGAAGCTCGTCGACTTCTACGCCCTCGAGAACGCGGTGGCCGACCGCCTGGAGCCGGACGGGGCGCGCGACCTCGGCGGGGTCACCGGATACGTCCGCTTCGAGAACGTCGGCTTCTCCTTCCACAACGCCGGCCGCGGCGTCGAGGACGTCTCATTCGAAGTAGGCGCCGGACAGACGGTCGCGATCGTCGGTCCCACGGGCGCAGGCAAGACGACATTGGTCAACCTACTCCAGCGCGTCTACGACCCGCAGCAGGGACGGATCCTCATCGACGGCATCGACACCAGGACGGTGACGCGCCGATCGCTGCGTCATTCGATCGCGACCGTCTTCCAGGACGCCGGGCTGTTCAACCGCACCATCGGCGACAACATCCGCATCGGCCGCGCCGACGCCAGCCAGGACGACATCCATGCCGCTGCCGATGCCGCAGCGGCGCTCGATTTCATCCTCGCCCGGGATACGGGCTACGAAACGCTGGTCGGGGAACGCGGGGCGCAACTTTCCGGCGGAGAGCGCCAGCGCATCGCGATCGCACGCGCGATCCTGAAGGACGCGCCCATCCTCGTCCTTGACGAGGCGACCAGCGCGCTCGATGTCGAAACCGAAAGCCGCGTGAAGGATGCGATCGAGCGCCTGCGCGCCAACCGCACGACCTTCATCATCGCCCACCGCCTGACCACCGTCAGGAGCGCCGACCTGATCGTTTTCCTCGACCAGGGACGCGTCGTCGAGAGCGGCGGTTTCGCCGAGCTGAGCGCCAGCAACGGCCGCTTCGCCGCGCTGCTCAGGGCCGGCGGCCTGCTCGACGACGACGAGGTCCGCAGGACCGCAAGAGTTGCAGTGCGCGAAGTCGCCTGACCGCCCGAAGAGCTTCCACGCCGTGCTAGCGGCCTGAATCCGCCGGTCCAAGGCCGGCCCGGAATTCACATAATTTTTCAGCATGTTACGAGACAGCCCCGGAGCACGGGAAAAAGTGTCGCAGGCGCAACGCAGGGAACGAATTCGCCCGTCCGCCCTTCTCCTTCCACAATTCGCCGGCTAGGCAATCTCCACGCCGTGTGACAGTAGGATGACAATTTGCCGGCGCAGTGAGAGGGTGTCTTCTTGGCGACTTTCGCCGACCATATCGGACCGACGCCGGACGCTTCCGAGACGCGGAACTCCGCAAGCGCGCTGAAGACGGCAATGCTCCGCGCCTTGCTCTCGCTCGGCGGCACGGCGCTCGCCGCTACCCTGCTCGCCTTCGCCATCGAGGCCCTGGCGCGCGGTTCCGGCCGCGCGGCATTCGATTTCTTCGCCGGGCTGCAACGCCCGGCATGGACGACGGCCTTCATCCTGGCAGTGGCCATGGTGGCCGTGGACGCCGCGCTCGGCCGCCGGCACAGATCCTTCCTCCTCCTCGCGCCGCCCCTGCTCGCGCTGGCATGGATCGGCAGCCAGAAGGCCGTCTATCTCGGTGACCCGCTCTACCCGACGGATTTCCTCTACTATCGCCAGATCGTCGAATTGATGCCTCTTCTGGCGCGCGACCGCCCGTTGACGGTCGTCGCCATGGTCGCCGCGACGCTCGGCAGTCTGGCGCTGCTCGTCTGCGGCTGGCGGCTCGCCGCCCGGCATTGCGGACGTCTCGGCCTCGGCGCGCGGATGGCGCGGTTCGCCGTCGCGCTGCCGGTGCTCGCCTTCTTCGTCTCGATCATGGACTACCGCGCCTTCTCGTGGACCCGAGACCGGCTCGACGTCATCCCGAGGATGTGGGACCAGAAGGACAACTACGCATCGAACGGCTTCGTCCTGGCCTTCGCGCTCAACCTGCCGATGGCGACGGTCGCTGCGCCGTCCGGCTACTCGGCCGAGGCGATCGAGCGCATCGCGGCGCAGAGCGGGACGGTGCCGGCCGCGGCCGGAGAACGCCCAGACGTCGTCATCGTCATGAGCGAGTCGTTCTGGGATCCGACACGGCTGCCGGGCGTGGCGATCACGCCCGATCCGATCCCGACGGCGCGGTCGCTTCGTTCGGGCGAAGTCTTCTCGCCGGAGTTCGGCGGCATGACCGCCAATGTCGAGTTCGAGGCGCTGACCGGCTTCTCCAACGCCTTCCTGCCCTATGGCAGCATTCCCTACCAGCAGTACGTCCGCACCAGCATCCCTTCCCTCGCCAGCTTCTTCCGCGACCAGGGCTACGCCACCACCGCGCTCCACCCGTTCCAGGGATGGTTCTGGAACCGGTCGGTCGTCTACGACGCCTTGGGTTTCGAGCGCTTCCTTTCGGAGGAGAACCTGCCGGCGCTGGAGAAGCGCGGACCGCTCGCCTCGGACGCCGCGATGACCGAGGAAATCATCCGCCGCGCCGACGCCGAGGAGAAGCCGGTCTTCCTCTTCGCCGTCAGCCTGCAGGGCCACGGGCCGTACGAGCCGAACCGCTACAAGGACGCAAGGCATGCGGTTTCCGCGCCGGGTCTCAAGGACAGGGCGCGGGATTCGGTCCTCAGCTTCTCGGAAGGCGCGGCAGACGCGGACAAGGGGCTGGCGAGGCTCGTCGAATGGGCGAAGGGACGCAGCCGCCCGACCGTGATCGCCTTCTTCGGCGACCACCTGCCGCCGCTCGGCGAAGCCTATGTCCAGTCGGGCTATATGAAGGAGCCGGTCGCCTCGCGCCGCGCACCGCTTGCGCAGATGAAAGCCGAGCACGAAACGCCGCTGGTGATCTGGTCGAACCGCGGCGGCCCGCGAACCGACGTCGGCACGATCAGCCCGGCCTTCCTGCCGCTCGAAGTCCTCGAAGCCGCCGGCATGGAGCATCCCTACTACACGGGCTTCCTCCGGCAGGTGCGCGACAGGTTCCCGGTCGTCGACCGCCACGTTCTCGTCGACGGCGTCGGCGAAGCACAGGCCGATTGGGCCAGGGCCGGCGCGGTCGACCCGATCGTGCAAGACTTCCGGCTGCTGCAGTACGACGTGATGTTCGGCGACCGGCACGCTATCGGCCGCTTCTTCCCCGAAGACGAAGGCAGCCCGGACGTTGCGCTGGTCCGCTGACGAGGCTTCCGGCTACTGCCGGTGCGCCCCGCCGAAGCCGGTGAGGAACGACGTCAGGTTGACCGAAAGCTCCTCGCTGAGATAGCCGCCTTCCTGGACGATGACGGTGGGCAGGTGCAGCCTGGCGATCGCTTCAGCGATGCGGGCAAAGCCCGGCGTCGTGACGCTGAGGCCGCCGAACGGATCGCTCTCGTGCGCGTCGAGGCCAAGCGCGATCACCAGCGCTTCCGGCGCGAAGGCGCGGATGCGCCGCAATGCCGTGCCCAATGCCTCGAGGAACTGCGCGTCGCCGCTCTTCCGCGGCAGCGGCAGGTTGAAGTTATAGCCGAGGCCCGGCCCCTCGCCGCGCTCGTCGGCATGACCCCAGAAGAACGGATAGAAGCGCACCGGATCGGCGTGGATCGACACCGTCAGCACGTCCGGACGGGCATAGAAGATGCCCTGCGTGCCGTTGCCGTGATGCAGGTCGACGTCGAGGATGGCGACGCGCGCTGCAGTCCGGCGCAGGATCTGCGCGGCGACGGCGGTATTGTTGACGAAGCAGAAGCCGCCGGCGACGTCGGCGAAGGCGTGGTGTCCCGGCGGGCGGCAGAGCGCGTAGGCAGCAGGCGCCCCGGCGGCGACTGCGCCCGCCGCCTCGACCGCGCTCATCGCGCTCCAGTAGACGCTCTCCCAGGTCTCGGCCGAGATCGGGCAGCCGGTGTCGGCCATGTGGTAGCCGGCCTGGCCGACGGCCGACGCCGGATAGGCGCCGTCGCGGGCCAGCGGGTGGATGTTGGGGATCACCTCTTCCGACGCGCCTTCGATGCGCCGCCAGCGCTGGTAGATGTGCTGGAGGAAGTCGAGATATTCGGGCGTGTGCACCGCCGCGATCGGGCCGAGGCCGTGGTCGCGCGGCCGCTCGATGGCCAGGCCCGCCGCGCGGGCGCCTTCGAGCAGGCGTTCGGCACGCGCCGGCTGCTCCGGATTGGGCTGCGGCGCGCCGCTCGACAGGAACATCTTCGGGTCGTGCAGCTTCTGTTCGGGAGCGAAAAAGGCTTTCACGGCTGGTCTCCAGGAACTCGTGCGCCTTCTGACGGCCCCGCCTCGGCGAGGCGCTGGAACGCGTCGCCATAGGCCGCGTAGATGAGGTCGTCGTCGACGTGCTTCAGGCCGAGGCGCTGGTAGAAACGCCCGGCGTTCGGATTGCCGATGTCGACGGCAAGCCGCATATAGACGCCGCCACGCGCGTACGTGATTGCCGCAACCCGGCGCAGCAGCCTTTCGCCGACGCGGGCGCCGCGAAACCGCTCGTCGACGAAGAGGTCCTGCACGTAGACGCCCGGCCGGCCGATGAAGGTGGAGAAGGAACGGAAGTAGATGCACACGCCCGCCGGCCTGCCGCCGATCTCGGCGATCAGGCATTCGAACATCGGATCGGCGCCGAAACCGTAGCGGCGTATGTCCTCGGCAGTACTCGTCACCTTTTCCGGGATGCCTACATGGTGCCCGAGCCGGCGTACCGCCTGGACGATGGTCTCGGCATCCGCTTCCGTGGCCGGACGGATGACGAGGTCGTCGGCGGGCCGCTCCATGGTCGAGCTAGCCCGCGACCGGCAGGTCGCGTTCGCGCGCCAGCACTTCCAGCGCGTCGCCGAGGATGGCGACCATCTCGCCGACCTGCTCGCGGGTGATGATCAGCGGCGGCGCCAGGATGATGTTGTCGCCTTCGATGCCGTCGCCGCGGATGCGTCGCGAGTAGACGATCAAGCCGCGCTCGTAGCAGAGGTCGAGCAGGCGCTGGTTGGTCGCCTTGGCCTTGGGCAGCGGCTGGAAGGTCACGGCGTCGGCGACGAGGTCGGCGCCGATCAGGAGACCCTTGCCGCGCACGCCGGCGATGAAGGGGAAGCGCCGCGACAGGCCTTCGAGTTCGGCCTTTAGCAGTTCGCCCATTGCCGCGGCGTTCTCCACCGCGCCAAGCCGGTCGATCTCCTTCAGCACGGCAAGGCCGGCGGCCGCCGACAGTGGGTTGCCGGCATAGGTGTAGCCGTGCTGGAAGCCGCCCGAATCGAGCACCGGTTTCACCAGCCGCCGCGATGCGGCCATGGCGCCGAGCGGCGAATAGCCCGAACCGATACCCTTTGACAGGGTGATGATGTCGGGCCGGCAATTCCAGTGGTCGCCTCCGAGGAAGCGCCCGGTGCGGCCGATGCCGGTCATCACCTCGTCGTGGATCAGGAGGACGCCGTAGCGGTCGCAGATCTCGCGGATGCGCGGGAAGTAACTGTCGGGTGGCACCAGGGCCGCGGTCGCCGCGCCGCCAATCGGCTCCATGATGAAGGCGAGAACGCTTTCGGGTCCCTCGGCGAGGATCTTCTCCTCCAGCATGTCGGCGTAGCGCAGGCCGCGCTGCTCCATCGTCAAATTGTCGCGGTCGCGATAGGCCGTGGGCGCGGGCACGGTGGGCATCTCGCGGATCTGCGGCGCGAAGGTCTCCGTCAGAGCGAGGTCGCCGGTTACCGAAAGGGCGCCGATCGTGCCGCCGTGATAGGACGGGAAGCGGCCGATGATCTTCCAGCGCTTCGCCTGGCCGGTGACGACCGCCCACTGGCGGGCGAGCTTGACGGCGGATTCGACCGCCTCCGAACCGCCGGATACGAAGAAAATCCGATCGAGGTCGCCCGGCATCTTCGACGCGACGAGCGTCGCCAGTTCCTCGGCCGGTTCGTTCTCGAAATGCAGTCGGTAGGCGAAGGTGACGCGGTCGAGCTGCCGCTTCATCGCATCGATGACGTTGCGGTTGCCGTGGCCGACATTGACCACCATGGCGCCGCTCGACCCGTCGATGAAGCGCCTGCCGTCCTTGGTCCAGAGGTAGATCCCCTCGGCGCGGTCGACGAGCGGCCGGCGCAGCCGGGTGAGATAGAACAGGTTGGACGGCCGGTGGTCTTCGGCACCGGCGGCGGCGCCTCTCTGCTGGATGGTCATCATTCCCCCCTCGCCACGGCGCCGAGATAGCGGCCGAGCACGTTGTTCGTTACCGTTTCCACCATCGGATCACGGCGCAGCAGGCCGGCGACCCACTCGCAGCTTCCGGCGTGGAACACCTCGCCCTTGCCGCGCGGGAAATTGACGATCATGCCGTTGCCGCGCTTCACCTTTTCGAGGTTCTCGTCCGACGGCGTGCCATAGAGCGTCTCCGCGGTGAAGCGCCCGTCCTCATCGCCGAAGAACTGCTCCTCGGGCGGAATGTGCGGGGCGTCCTCGACCTGGGCGGCGAGCCCAAGCGCGAGCACGGTGATGCCCTCGGGCGGCGATCCTTCGCCGGTCGGCTCCGGCAGGCCGCGCCGCATCGTGTAGTCGAGGCCGTCGACTTCGTAGCCGAAGACGTGGCTCTCGCCGCCGAGTACGTCGCCATAGGACAGGCCGGTGCCGGCGAAGGCCCAGTGTTCGGGGCGATAGACGGGGAAGCCGCGCGTGCCGCGCGGCGCGCAGCCGCCCCATCCGGCATAGACGCCGCTGGTGGCGTTGAGCCCGAAGGTCCGCGCTCCCGGCCGCCCGATCTCCGGAGCCTCCCACGAATTGGTCGCCCGGGTGACGTCTCCGGAGCGGTAGACCGGGTCCTCGGCGCGGGCGCGGTACTTGTAGCAAAGCTGCCGGCGCCCCTCATCCTCCAGCCTCGTCTGCCACATGAAGTTGCCGGCGAAGCGCGCCGCGTGGCCGCCGCGCTCGACATAGTTGTCGACCGCGTCGCGCATCTCCCAGGTCCAGTACTCGTCATGGCCGACGAATGCCGCGCAGTCATAGTCGTCGAGCAGACCGGGGACGAAATGCAGGTCGTGCTGGCTGGCGAGGTCGACGTCGTAGCCTTCGAGTTCGGCCCAACGGAAGAAGTGGCTATCGTAGCTCGCCCAGCCGGCGGAGGCGTACTTCTTCGAATGGCCGGTGGCGTAGGCCCATTCCATGTGCGGATAGCGCGGTATGGCCAGCGGCGGCAGCGCCACCTCGAGCGGCACGCGCGGCGCCTCGCGCGGCAGGACGACGAAGCCGCGGCACCATGGCCTTTGCGTCGAGACGATCGGCGAATACTGGTCGCGGTTCGGCCCGGTGATGCCCTGGTAGTGGTTCGATCCGCCCCAGGTGTTGTAGGCGAGCCAGGTGCCCGTCGCCGCGACCTGGAGGATGCGCCCCGGCTTGCGCCCGGGCGCAGGCCGCACGATGAACAGGTGATGGCAGAGGATCGGCGCCCCGTCGCGGCCCTCGGCGGTCAGGGTGACGCGGTAGGCGCCCGAGCGCCAGTCGTCGGGCACGCGGAACTCGAACGCCGGCTGCCAGCCGCATCCCTCGACCGAGCACTGGTCGGGCGTCTCCTGCCAGCGTGCGGCTATATCGGACCGCGACATGACCGGGGTTTCGCCGGCGCCGTCGCGCAGGATGTCGAGGCTGAAGACGGGCGCGCTCGAACTGACGAACAGCGTCACCGTCTCGCCCGGCGCATAGGAGAAGCGGTCGGAATAGCACCAGATCTCGCCGCGCTCGCCGTCCATGCCGGGATATTCGTAGTAGTGGCCGCGGACCGCCTCGCGGCGCTGCTCGTGGGTGAGACCGAAGTCGGGGAATTCGTGTGGAAGGCCTGGCGCGGACATGTGGAAGGACCCGTTTTCGCCGACACGATAAGCACTGCCGGCCGCGCCGACGCAAGCGGCTTCACGGCAAGATTGGACTGGGCCAGACCCTGTCAGCGCGGGTACAGCGTCAGGATGGCGATGGTGACGGCTTGGCAGGGGCGCGCCGCGTGGAGGACCGCCCTTTCGCCGCCGACGACAACCACGGCGTCGCGGCGCCCGAGCGCAACCGGTTCACCGTCGCGTTCCAGGGTGAGGCCGTCTCCATCGGCGAGGACAACAGTGACACCGCCGGCGGAAACAAGGTCCAGTTCTCCCGACACTTCGAGAAGTTCCAGCTTACTTTGGCAGACGCCGCGGCGCGTCATGACGTTGAGGTCGGTGATCGGTCCGGCCTCGAGCCGCGCTGATGCCGGGACGTCGGCCGGGAATGCCAATACTGCGTGCGGCCGCGCTAGGTGGACCGACCCTTGTCCCTCCACCGCGAGGTGCAGCCCCTTGCCGTCGAGCAACATGAGCGTGCGGTCGATGCCGGGAAACAGCGAGAACGGCCCGTCGCTCTCCACCCGTGCCATCGATATGCGCCAGGCGAAGTCATCCAGCCCCGCCCCGGGCGGAAAGACGGCGATCTCGGTCGTCAATCCGCCGCCGTTCTTCCACGGCATGCGGCGATGTTCGGCAGCGCGGAGGAGGTGCATGTGGCCAGCCTCCTCACCCCAGTATCCCCGGCAGGTTCAGCCCGTGCTCGCGGGCGCAGTCGAGGGCGATGTCGTAGCCGGCGTCGGCATGGCGCATGACGCCCGTCGCCGGGTCGTTCCACAGGACGCGCTCGACGCGCTTCTGCGCTTCCGGCGTGCCGTCGCAGACCACCACCATGCCTGAATGCTGCGAGAAGCCCATGCCGACGCCGCCGCCATGATGCAGCGACACCCAAGTCGCGCCCGAGGCGCAGTTGAGCAGCGCGTTGAGCAGCGGCCAGTCGGAGACGGCGTCGGAGCCGTCCTTCATCGCCTCGGTCTCGCGGTTCGGCGAGGCGACCGAGCCGGAATCGAGATGGTCGCGGCCGATCACGATCGGCGCCTTCAGTTCACCCTTCGCCACCATCTCGTTGAAGGCGAGGCCCGCCTTGTGGCGGTCGCCGAGCCCGATCCAGCAGATGCGCGCCGGCAGTCCCTGGAAGGCGATGCGCTCCTGCGCCATGTCGAGCCAGCGGTGCAGGTGCTCGTTCTCCGGGAAGAGCTCCTTCATCTTCGCGTCGGTCCTGCGGATGTCTTCCGGGTCGCCGGAAAGCGCCGCCCAGCGGAACGGGCCGATGCCGCGGCAGAACAGCGGGCGGATATAGGCCGGCACGAAGCCCGGGAAGTCGAAG
>CAYJMY010000003.1:0-29700 GCA_964371125.1 uncultured Mesorhizobium sp.
CTACAATGCCGAGGAAGCCTTCTCCCGCGTCAAGGACTGGTACGACACATGGGGCGGCTGGGGCGTGCTGTTCGCCGCTGTCACGCCGTTCCCCTACAAGGTGCTGACGATTTTCTCCGGCTTCACCGGCCTCGACCTCGTCACCTTCGTGCTGGTCTCCATCGTCGGCCGCGGCTTCCGCTTCTTCTTCGTCGCGTGGCTGCTGCAACGTTTCGGCGAACCGATCCGCATCTTCATCGAACGCCACCTCGGTCTTCTTTTCACCCTTTTCGTGGTGCTGCTGATCGGCGGTTTCGTCGCCGTCAAATACGTCTTCTGAAGGCTCTGCAATGAACACGACCGCTTCCGCCGAACGCACGCGCACGCTGACCGCGGCCGTACTGGCGCTCGGCATGGCGGCGGTGGTCGGCTCCGCCCTCGCCTTCGAGCACATCGGCGGCTACATCCCCTGCAAGCTCTGCCTGGAGCAGCGCCTGCCCTACTATATCGGCGCGCCGCTGATGGCGGTGGCCTTCCTGTCGTCGTCGTTGCGCTGGCCGACCTGGCTGACCCGCGCGCTCTTGCTCGCCGGCGCCCTGATCATGGTGTGGAGCCTCTTTCTCGGCGTGCGCCATTCCGGCGTCGAGTGGGGGTGGTGGCCCGGGCCGGCCGATTGCGGCGCCGTCAGCGGCCCGGCCGACACCGGCGGCAAGGGCGTGCTCGACGCGCTGGACAGCTTCGTGCCGCCTTCCTGCGACAAGGCTTCGCTGCGCATCCTCGGCCTGTCGTTCGCCGGCTGGAACGCGCTGGCGAGCCTCGCCCTGGCGGCGCTGGCCTTCCGCGGCGCTGCCGCGAAATAGGCCGCGGCGCGCGACCCGCGCCGGCAAAGATCAGCCGGCGCGCACGCCGGTAACGATGCCCTTCACGTGCTCGAGCCGGGTCCAGCCGCCGGACATGAACACGCGTCGCGCGTCGTCCGCGACCTGACGATAGCCGTAGCGCGGATGAGCGTCGTGGAAGGCGACGCGGGCGGCCGGGTTGAGGAAGGGCGACCAGTCGACAAAATCCTGGTAGGCTTGGTCGTGATTGCCGTCGATCCAGAGGAAATCGATCTTCCTCGTCCAGTCGCGGACGACTTCCTGGCTGTAGCCTTCGATCAACTCGACCCTGCCGCCTTCTCCGGTCCGCGCGAGACGCTCGCGCACCGTCGTCAGCGACGGCTTGGCGTCGAGCGGAACGCATTCGTCGGTCAGTTCCGCCTGCTTGCTCATGTCCGAATCGAACGGGTCGATGGAGAAGATCCTGGCCCGGTTCCGCCGCGACCCCATCAGCAGGTAAGAAGTCGACAGGCCTCCGTAGCAGCCTATCTCGACGATCGTGCCGCCCTCGGGAACCTCGCCGGCCCAGCGGCTGAGCATCGCCGCCTCGGTGTGGCGCATCATCCCGCCATAGTCGCTCTTGCTGAAGCGATGACCGAACAGCAGCCCCTGGATGTTGTGGCGGATCGGGCGCGAGAAACCGTACCAGATCTTCGGCGAGGCCGTCGAATAGGCGCGATCGAAAAATGCGGAGGCGTCGGATTGCAGAGGCTTCATGGCCAGGTCCATTACTAGGGAACGACCCGCCGGAAAAGGAGGAAAAGAGCCCGCCCCGGCGCCCCCGTTCTCAGGGCTCCAGTTCGACGTCCCAGTAGAGGTAGTCCATCCAGCTCTCGTGGAGATAGTTGGGCGGAAAACGCTTGCCGTTGTTGTGCAGGTCGTGGACGGTCGGCTGGAAGGGCGTCTGCAGCGGCCACATCTTGGCTTGCGCCGGCAACAGCCCGCCCTTCCTCAGGTTGCAGGGCGAACAGGCGGCGACGACGTTCTCCCAAGTCGTGGCGCCGCCGCAGTGGCGCGGGATGACGTGGTCGAAGGTCAAGTCCTCGTGCGTCCCGCAATACTGGCACTGGAAGCGGTCGCGCAGGAAGACGTTGAAGCGGGTGAAGGCCGGGTTGCGCGACGGCTTCACGTAGCTCTTCAGGCTGACGACGCTGGGCAGGCGCATCTGGAAGGACGGCGAGGAGACCTGGTGCTCGTACTCTGCGACGATGTTGACGCGATCGAGGAACACCGCCTTGATCGCATCCTGCCAGGACCACAGGGACAGGGGATAATAGCTGAGCGGGCGGTAGTCCGCGTTGAGAACCAGCGCAGGCAACGCTTCCGGTGATACCGCAATCGTCACTCCCGACACCCTCCATGGCTTCCGAAGCGATCGGCGCGGATAGTGTAAGCGGCAGGTGACAGCAATGTGAAGAGGCCCGGACGACACACCGGCCGGCAAAAAATTCCGAAACCCGGAGTTCCTTCAGCGGTTACGAAAGCGGAACGGCCTCCTTGCCCTTCATGCGCGCATAATACGCCCAGAACAGGCGCGACGCCACACCGCGCCAAGGAGACCATGATTCGGCGAGGGCGGCGAGGGCTTTCTCGCCCGGCCGGCCGTCCAGCCCGAGCCCGTGCGCGACCGCGCTCTGCAAGGCCACGTCGCGCGCCGGGAAGACGTCGGGATGGCCGGCGGCGAAGAGCAGGTAGCACTCGGCCGTCCACGGGCCGATGCCGGAAATGGCGGTCATGCGCGCCATCGCCTCGCCAGCGTCGACGGCGGGCAGCGAATCGACGTCGAGCCGGCCCTCGACGACGGCGCGCGACAGCGCGTCGAGCGTGCGCATCTTCGGCCGCGACAGGCCGGCGGCCTTGTAGACCGCCTCGCCGCCGTCGAGCAGGGCCTCGGGCGCGAGCGGATCGACGAGGCGCGTGAGCCGCCCGAAGATGGCGTCGGCGCTGGCGCGCGACACCTGCTGACCGACGATGATGGAGACGAGGCTGGCGAAGCCGGGCGTGGCCAGCCTCAGCGGCACCGTACCGGCGTATGCGCGCACGGCGAGGAGCCGGGGATCGGCGCGGCACAGCGCGTCGAGCCCCTCCTCGATGTCGTCCGCCGTCAGGATGCGCTTCACCGTCGCTCCGACCTCCGCCTTGTCGCCGCCTTTCCCGGGAAGTAGCAATCCCGGACCGCCTTGCAACCCGAATCTGGCAGGAGAGAATGAAGCCGGTCTTCCGCTTCGCGCCGAGCCCCAACGGCAGGCTGCATCTCGGCCACGCCTATTCGGCGCTCTTGAACCAGCGCATGGCGCGGGCCGCGGGCGGGCGGCTGCTGCTCAGGATCGAGGACATCGACGTCGTGCGTTGCACGCCGGAATACGAGGAGGCGATCTACCGCGACCTCGCCTGGCTCGGCGTCGAATGGGAGACGCCCGTGCGCCGGCAATCCGAGCATTTCGACGCCTACCGCGACCTGTTCGACCGGCTGGTCGGCGAAGGGCTCGCCTATCCCGCCTTCATGAGCCGCGGCGAGGTTCGCGCGGCGATCGTCGAGGCCGAGGCGCGCGGCGAGCGCTGGCCGCGCGATCCCGACGGAGCGCCGCTCTATCCGGGCCTCGACAAGAGGCTCGGCGCGCGCGAGCGGCGCCGGCGCATCGACCGCGGAGATCCGTTCGCCTGGCGGCTGGACATGGCGGCAGCAATGAGCCGCCTGAAGGGGCCGCTGGCCTGGACGGAGACCGCGAACGAGGAGACGCGCGCCACGACGGCGGTGGAGGCCCGGCCGCAGGACTGGGGCGACGTGATCGTCGCGCGCCGCGAGATCCCGACCAGCTATCACCTTTCGGTGGTCGCCGACGACGCGCTCCAGGGGGTGACCCATGTGGTCCGCGGCCGCGACCTCTACCTCGCCACCTCGGTGCAGCGGCTCCTGCAGGAGATCTTCGGCTTCGCCGCGCCGGCTTATTTCCACCACCGGCTGGTGACCGGCCCGGACGGGCGCAAGCTGTCGAAGAGCCAGGGCGACACCGGCATAGAGGAACTGCGCGAGCGCGGCGCTTCGCCGGCCGAGGTTCGCGCGATGGTCGGACTGGAGTAGTGGTCAGAGGCGCGACAGGCCGGCCTTGGCGAGACCCAGCAACGCCATCGCCGCGAAGGCGCCGGCGAGTCCGGCGGCGGCGGCAGTGCCCAGCGTGTCGAAGCGGATGCCGCGCGCGTTTGCGCCGAGCACTGCGGCATAGAAGCCGCCGGTCATGACCAGCATGTTGCCGGTGGCGCCGAAGCCGTCGTCCTTCATCAGCGCGTCGAAGAAGACGCCGACGATATAGGATAGGATCGCGACAACGGTGATCGCCAGAACGATCCAGGTCGCGTTGAGATCCAGAAGCATGTCCGCTCCTTTGCGGTCTATCGTGCCTCCGCCGTCCGGTCCCACCCGTTCAATCCGGCTGATGCTAGGTTTCAGCCGTTTCGCTTTGCCTAACCCATTGCGTCGCATTAGAGCGATCCGACGATCCCTTGGCGAACCGCTCCCCCCATGAACGTCCCGTCGCGCCTGATCCCGCCCACCTTCGTCGTCCTGTGGGCGACCGGCTTCATCGGCGCCCGCTACGCCATGCCGTGGGCGGAGCCGTTCGCCTTTCTCGCCGCGCGCTTCGCCATCGCCTTCGTGCTCATCGCGCTGATCGGCTGGTTGATGGGCGCGCGCGCCTCGACGCCGCGCCAGGCGCTGCACGCGGCGGTCGCCGGTGTGCTCATGCACGGCGTCTATCTCGGCGGCGTGTTCTGGGCGATCGACAACGGCATGCCGGCAGGCCTCTCGGCGCTGATCGTCGGCCTGCAGCCGCTGATCACGGCGGTGATGGCCGGCGCCTTCCTCGACGAGAAGATCCTGCCGCGCCACTGGGCCGGCCTCGCCGCGGGTTTCGTCGGCGTGGCAATGGTGCTCTGGCCGAAGCTCGGCGCGGTCAGCGGTGTCGGCGCAGCCGCGCTTGCCGCGGCGGTCGTCTCGGTGGTCGGCATGAGTGCGGGCACCGTCTGGCAGAAGCGGTTCGGCGGCGGCGACCTGATATCGGGCACGATGTGGCAGTATCTCGGCGGCGGCGCGGTGACGGCGGCCGCGGCGCTGGCGCTGGAAACCGGGACGTTCACACTCACCGGCGAACTGGTGTTCGCCATGGCATGGCTGGTCCTGGTGCTGTCGATCGGCGCGATCTTCCTCTTGATGGTGATGATCCGGGAAGGCGCGATGGCCAAGGTGGCCTCGCTCTTCTACCTCGTCCCCGCCGTCACCGCCGTTATCGCCTACTTCCTGTTCGGCGAGACGCTCTCGCTCTTCCAGCTTGCCGGCATGGCGCTCGCCACCCTCGGCGTCGGCCTCGCCACGGCGCGTTCGAAGCAGGCGCCGGCGGCGCCGTGAACCGCAAGAGCGCGTCGCGCCTGGACCGAGATAAGGCCTAGCGCGGCACACGCGCCCGCGAATCGATGTAGCGGCTGATCGCGGCATTGAGCTCGCCGCCAAGGATGAAGACAGCCGAAACCATGTAGAGGAAGACGATCGCCACCATGATCGAGGCGAGACCGGCATAGGTCGTCACGTAGGACGAGAAGCGCTCGAGATAGGAAGCGAACAGCGTCGAGCCGGCGAGCCATCCGATCAGCGTGAAGGCGATGCCGGGGACGATGCGCCGCAGGCGCCGCTTGCCGGACGGCAGCCAGATGTGCACGGCGAACAGGCCGAGCACGATGACGACGGAGGCGATGACGAATCGCCACAGCGTGCTCGTGCCCATGTAGGGCTCCAGCCAGACGAATCGCGTCTCGGCGAGCCGGGCAAGCAGCGGCGCGAAGACGAGCAGCACCGAGATCGCGGCAATGCCAACGGTGGCGATGAGAACGAAGGCGAGGCTCTGCAGGCGGCGGAAGAGCAGGGAGCGCGCCTCGGTCACGCGGTAGGCGCGGTTGAGCGAGGTGCGCAACGCCTCGATGCCGTTGGAGGCGAAGTAGGCAGCCGCGACGAAGCCGAAGGTGAGCAGGTCGGAGCGCTGCACCGTCAGCACGCTGACCACCTCGCGCGCGATCGGATCGGCGATCGTGTCGGGCCATGTGTCGAAGATCAGGTGGACGGCGGTGTCGGCGAATGCCTGGGCGCCGAGAAACGACGCCAGCGTCGTGGCGAAGATGAGGAACGGAAATATGGCCATCAGCGCCGAGATCGCCAGGTGGCTGGCCATCGCCCAACCATCGTCGTCGTTGAAATGGCCGAATGCATCGTAGAGCACCCGCCTGAGGGCTACGATCCGTCGCATCCTCTCTCCGTCCGATTGTTTCGATGCCGCGAATATGGGAAGGAAATCCTGCATATGGCAAGGAGCCGGTTGGCAGGCTGGAAGTGCAGGGCTCGCGGACCATCATCGTCACCGGCGCCTCCTCGGGCATCGGCGCTTATTGCGTGCGGGCGCTGAAGGCCGAGGGCTGGCGCGTTTTCGCTACGGCCCGCAAGGCGGAGGACCTGGCGGCACTCGAGACCGACGGCATCGAAGCCCTTTACCTCGACTATGCCCACCCCGATTCGATCGCCGCGCTCGCCGGGACGGTGATGGAGCGGACCGGCGGCCGGCTCGACGCATTGTTCAACAACGGCGCCTATGCCCAGGCGGGCGCCGTCGAGGACCTGACGGTCGACACCTTGCGCGCCCAGTTCGAGGCGAATTTCTTCGGCTGGCACGACCTGACCCGGCGGATCGTGCCGGCGATGCGCCGTCAGGGTCACGGGCGCATCGTCAACTGCTCGTCGATCCTCGGCCTCGTGCCCGTGCGCTTCCGCGGCGCCTATTCGGCGTCCAAGCACGCGCTGGAGGGGCTGACGCTCTGCCTTCGCGCCGAACTCGCAGGTTCGGGCATCCACGTCTCGCTGATCGAGCCCGGCCCCGTGGCGAGCAGGATCGCCGCGAACGGCCTGTTCCATTTCGAGAAGAACATCGACGTGGAAGGATCGGCGCACCGCGAGGCCTACCAGGCGCAACTCGTCCGGCTGCGCGGCGGCGGCGTCAAGTCGCGTTTCAAACTCGGCCCCGAAGCGGTCCATACGGTTCTGCGCCACGCCCTTATTTCGCCGCGGCCGAAACCGCACTATGTCGTCACCATGCCGGCAAAGGCGGGCGTGCTGCTCAAGCGCCTGCTGCCGGCGTCCCTCTTCTACCGCATCACCGCGACGCAGGGCTGAACGCCGCCGCCGCGACCAATTCCGGGAAATCCGCCATGGCCACCGTCTTCAACATCCTCGCCATCCTCGTCATGGTCGCCGTCGTGGTCGTGCTGATCCGCGGCCTCTTCAACATGATGCGCGGCGGCTCGGGCAACACCTCGAACAAGCTGATGCAGGCGCGCATCTTCCTGCAGTTCATCGCGCTGGTGCTGATCCTGCTCGCCGTCTATTTCAACCGCGGCTGAGCGGAGTGCACACATGGTCAAGCTGAACAAGATCTACACGCGCACCGGCGACGACGGCACGACGGGCCTCGGCAGCGGCGAGCGCCGGCTGAAGTCCGACGTGCGCGTCGACGCCTACGGCACGGTCGACGAGGCCAACTCCTGCATCGGCCTCGCCCGGCTGCATACGGCCGAGGCGCATCCCGACATCGACGCCATGCTGGGACGCATCCAGAACGACCTCTTCGACCTCGGCGCCGACCTCGCCGTGCCCGACGACGGCAAGCCGCTGGGCTACGAGCCTCTGCGGGTCGTCGCCGCCCAGGTGGCGCGGGTGGAGCGGGACATCGACGCGCTCAACGCGAAACTGCAGCCGCTGCGCTCCTTCGTGCTGCCCGGCGGATCGCCGGCTTCCGCGGCGCTCCACATCGCCCGTACGGTCGCCCGCCGCGCCGAGCGGCTGATGGTGGAACTGGCGCAGAAGCCGGGCGAGCACGTCAACCCGGAAGGGTTGAAATACATCAACCGCGTCTCCGATTTCCTGTTCGTCGCCGCGCGGGCGGTCAATGACAACGGAAAAGCCGATGTGCTATGGGTTCCGGGGAAAAACCGTTAGCCGGGCGCCGGGGAGCTTCCGGGGGGTAGCGACGGAAGCGGGGGCCGGGCTTGTTCATTCCTCTACATGACGCCAACAGCCTGAAGCACATCAACATGCAGTACGTGACGATCGGCCTGATCGTCGCCAACGTGCTCGTCTTCCTGTTCACCGCGCTGGGCAGCGAGACCTTCTCTACCGCCGCCGTGCTCGGGCTGGGCTATATTCCCTCTACCCTCTACGACATTGCCGAGCGGCCGCCCGAACTCGTCCTGGTTCCGGACTACGCCACCTACGTCACCTATGCCTTCCTCCACGGCGACATCTTCCACCTCGGCGGCAACATGCTGTTCCTGTGGGTGTTCGGCGACAATGTCGAGGATGCGCTCGGCCACTTCCGCTATCTCGTCTTCTATCTGCTGTGCGCCATCGCGGGCGCGCTCATGCACGGCTTCATCGCGCCGGACTCCCAGATGCCGCTGATCGGCGCCTCGGGGGCCATCGCCGGCATCGTCGCCGCCTACCTGATCCTGCATCCGAAGGTGAAGGTGTGGGTGCTGGCTTTCGGCCGCATCCCGCTGCGCATCCCCGCCTACATCACGCTGGCGTTGTGGATCGGCTTCCAGTTCCTGATGCTGGCGGCCGGCGGCGAAGACCAGATCTCCTGGGCTGCCCATGTCGGCGGCATCGTCGCCGGCGCCGTCCTGGTATTGATCATGCGCCGCCGCACGGTGCCGCTGTTCGACACCGAGATCGTCACGCCGCGGTCGGTGAAGGTCGATCAGCCGAGCGCGGTGGAGCCGGTTGCCGCGCAACCGGCGCCGCGATGGGGACGCCAGTGATTCAACCGGTTTGAATGTCCGCCGGTGTATTGACGCTCCCCCCGCACCTGACTAGGGTCCCGCGCGCTTCCAGACCCTTGCCGGGCGAAGCGGGAATAGCAATTTGCGTCTTTTCGGCCCTCCATGTCGGCAATCGGCTATTGGGCCGGTCTGCGCTCTGATAGGAGCGCGCCAGATTTCGTCAGAGAGGTGGAAGCTCCCATGAAGATCCTCGTGCCCGTGAAGCGGGTGGTCGACTACAATGTGAAGATCCGTGTGAAGTCCGACGGTTCGGGCGTCGAGCTGGCGAACGTGAAGATGTCGATGAACCCGTTCGACGAGATCGCCGTCGAGGAGGCCATCCGTCTGAAGGAGGCCGGCAAGGCGGACGAGATCGTCGTCGTCTCCATCGGCCCGGCGCAGGCAGCCGAGACGCTGCGCACCGCGCTGGCGATGGGCGCCGACCGCGCCATCCTGGTGAAGGTCGACGACCTGGTCGAGCCGCTCGGCGTCGCCAAGGTGCTTAAGGGCGTGGTTGAGGCCGAGCAGCCGGGCCTGGTCATCCTCGGCAAGCAGGCGATCGACGACGACGCCAACCAGACCGGCCAGATGCTGGCCGCGCTGCTCGGCTGGGCGCAGGCGACGTTCGCCTCGAAGGTCGAGATCGGCGACGGCAAGGCCAAGGTCACCCGCGAGGTCGACGGCGGCCTGCAGGCGATCGAGGTGAAGCTGCCGGCGATCGTGACGACGGACCTTCGCCTCAACCAGCCGCGTTATGCCTCGCTTCCCAACATCATGAAGGCGAAGAAGAAGCCGCTCGACGAGAAGACGGCGGCCGACTTCGGCGCCGACGTCAAGCCGCGGCTGAAGGTGGTCAAGACCGAGGAGCCGGGCGGCCGCAAGGCGGGCGTCAAGGTGAAGACGGTTCAGGAGCTGGTCGCGGCGCTGAAGGGCGCCGGCGTCCTCTAGGGTCCGGTCAGGGAAAGGAACAACGACGATGGCAATTCTTCTTCTCGCCGAACACGACAACGCCTCCCTGTCGGAGCAGACCGCCAAGGCGCTCTCCGCCGCGCTGAAGATCGGCTCGGACGTGCACGTGCTGGTCGCCGGCAAGGGAGCCAAGGGCGCGGCTGACGCCGCCGCGAAGCTCAAGGGCGTGACCAAGGTGCTGCTCGCCGAGGCCGACGAACTCGAGCAGCGGCTGGCCGAGCCGGTCGCCGCACTGGTCGTCTCGCTCGCCGGCGGCTACGACACGATCGTCGCCGCCGCCACCTCGATGGGCAAGAACGTCATGCCGCGCGTCGCCGCGCTGCTCGACGTGATGCAGGTCTCGGAGATCGTCGAGGTTGTCTCGGCCGACACGTTCAAGCGCCCGATCTATGCCGGCAACGCCATCCAGACGGTGCAGACGACAGACGCCAAGAAGGTGATCACGGTGCGCACCGCCTCCTTCCAGGCGGCGGGAGAAGGCGGCTCGGCCGCGGTCGAGACGGCTCAGGCGGCGGCCAACCCCGGCCTCTCGACCTTCGTCGAGAACCGGCTGTCCGAAAGCGACCGTCCGGAGCTGACGTCCGCCAGGATCATCATCTCCGGCGGCCGCGCGCTCGGCTCGTCGGAGAAGTTCCAGGAGGTTATCCTGCCGGTCGCCGACAAGCTCGGCGCCGCCGGCTACGCGCCGAACGACTGGCAGGTCGGCCAGACCGGCAAGGTGGTGGCGCCGGAACTCTACATCGCCGTGGGCATCTCCGGCGCCATCCAGCACCTCGCCGGCATGAAGGACTCGAAGGTCATCGTCGCCATCAACAAGGACGAGGAGGCGCCGATCTTCCAGGTCGCCGACTTCGGCCTCGTCGGCGACCTGTTCACCGTGCTGCCGGAACTCGAAAAGGCGCTTTGAGGCACCCAATCCTGCGGGTAGACTTGCGCGGCCGGGACGGATCTCCGTTCCGGCCGTTCGCATTCGTGCACAAGGAGTCCGGGTGGCTGCGTCGAACGTGGACACTTCACGGACGTTTCTCCTTCGTCTAGGGTGCGCTGCACAAAAACGCGCGACAAGCGCTGCGACGGGATGGGTGCGATGAGTGGCGGGATAGAGACGGTCGGCATCGTCGGTGCCGGACAGATGGGCGGAGGCATAGCGCACGTCGCCGCGGCGGCAGGCTACAGCGTGTTGCTCTTCGACGTTTCCGCCAAGCAGGTCGAGAACGCCATCGCCACGATCAGCGGCAACATGGCCCGCCAGGTGGCGTCCGGCAAGCTCGACGAGGACGTGCGCAAGGCGGCGCTGTCGCGCATCTCGGCGGCCCCGACCATGGCTGCGCTCGCCGGCGCCGATCTGGTGATCGAGGCGGCGACCGAGGACGAGACGGTGAAGCGCAAGATCTATGCGCAGCTCTGTCCGCTGCTCAATCCCGAGGCGATCCTCGCCACTAACACCTCGTCGATCTCGATCACCCGCCTCGCCGCGCAGACGGACCGGCCGGAACGCTTCATCGGCGTGCATTTCATGAATCCGGTGCCGGTCATGAAGCTGGTCGAGGTGGTGCGCGGCATCGCCACCGAGGACGTGACGTTCGAGGCGGCGAAGGCGTTCGTACGCAGCCTCGACAAAACGATCACGGTCGCGGAAGACTTCCCCGCCTTCATCGTCAACCGCATCCTGCTGCCGATGATCAATGAGGCGATCTACACGCTCTACGAAGGCGTCGGCTCGGTCGAGGCGATCGACACGGCGATGAAGCTCGGCGCCAACCATCCGATGGGGCCGCTGCAACTCGCCGACTTCATCGGCCTCGACACCTGCCTGTCGATCATGCAGGTGTTGCACGACGGCCTGTCGGACTCCAAGTACCGCCCCTGCCCGCTTCTGGTGAAGTATGTCGAGGCCGGCTGGCTCGGCCGCAAGACGGGCCGCGGCTTCTACGACTACCGCGGCGAGCACCCGGTGCCGACGCGCTGAGCGCGACGGGGCACGGTCAGAGCGCGGCGGAGCGCGGCGCCGGCGTGTCGTCCTCGTTGTCCGTCCCGATCATCTCGACGCGGTTGCGTCCGGCCATCTTGGCACGGTAGAGGCGCTGGTCGGCGAGGCGGAAAAGCTCGCTGAAATCGATAGGCCTGTCGAAGACGGCGCCGCCGACGCTGGCCGACAGCCGCCAATGGACGCCGTCCGGCGTGAAGTGGCTGGCATGGATCGCCTTTCGGATCCTTTCGGCGATCTCTGCCGCTTCCGCATCGCCGACTTCCGGCAGGAAGACACCGAACTCCTCGCCGCCGAGGCGCCCGACGAGGTCGCCGGCGCGCGCCGCCTCGCGGATGGCCGCGGCAATCTCTCGCAGGGCCTCGTCGCCGACGTCATGGCCGAAACGGTCGTTGATGCGCTTGAACTGGTCGGCGTCGATGACGAGGAGGGCGCCCCGCGAACGCGACGCGGCACTGTCGCCGAGATGCGCCTCGACGGCGGCCGTGAACGCTCCCCGGTTCAGGCACTCGGTCAGGCTGTCCGTGGAGGCAGCGCGGCTCAGCCGGTGATTGGCGATCGCCAGTTCGCGCAGTTTCATGGTCAGGTAGAAGAACAGGGGGCCGGCGAGCACGATCGGCAGGATGGTTGCGCTGACCAGGCCTTGGAACAGCGCCTCTCCGCCCAGGTGACGAAATGCGAAGTAGTTGTAGGTCAGCGATACGGCGAGACAGCCGGTTGTGCCGAAGACCGTCCAGCGAGCGAGGCGCAGGAGCCCGCGTCGCGACATCGGCTTCTCGGTCTTCGCCAACAACTGCCCTCCCACTTCGACGGGAGGTGCATCGTAACCCGGCAGGTATAAACAAGCGGTTATGCGGGACCGGTGGTCGCGGATCGCTTCAGCGGGCGCCGGAAGCCGTCCGCTGCTTTGGCGCGGGGGAGGACTCGAGCCTCCGCACGACGACGGATCCGCCGCCTGACGCCTTGGCCTCATAACAGGCGTGGTCCGCTGCCGCGAGCACCTCGTCGAGTGACCCGGAGCCGTCGACGAGGCTGGCAAGGCCGGCGCTGGCGCCGATGGAATGGGTGCGCTCGTTCCATTCGAAGCGAAGCGCGGCGATCGCGGAGACGACGGAGTTGGTCAGCGAAAGCGCCTCCTCTTCGCGGCAGGCCGGAAAGATCACCGCGAATTCGTCGCCGCCGAGGCGTGCCACCTTGCCATGGGAACGCACGACGTTGCGGATCGCGGCCGCGACCTTGCGCAGGAGCGCGTCACCCGCACCATGGCCGGATGTATCGTTGACGGCCTTGAACCGATCGAGGTCGATGAAGGCGAGGTAGGGGCCGATGCCATCCTGTCGCGTTTCGCGCGGGAGCGCTTCTGCCGCGGCAATGAAGCTCGCCCGGTTTTCGAGGCCGGTCAAGGCGTCGTGGTTCGCGGCATAGGCGAGTTGGCGCTGCAAGGCGCGGGCATCGGTAAAGTCCTGGAAGACCAGCACCTGGCCGGCCGAAGCGCCGTTCTCGGAGCGGATCGGCGACATCACCTCGCGGATGCTGCAGCGGCTGCCGTCGTTGCGCACAAGGACGGCGCGGCTGCTGTTGCGCGCCGTGATTTCCGCGGCTGAGACGGCCGGCGTCAGCGTCTCTCCGGTGTCCTCGTCCACGGCATGGTAGACCGATGCGAGCGGCCGGCCGAGCGCCTCGGCCGCCGGGGTCCGGGTCAGCTTCTCTGCGATGGGATTGACGAAGGTGATGCGACCCTCGCCGTCGGTGCAGATCACCGCATCGCCGATCGATTGCAGCGTGACGCGCAGGCGCTCCTTTTCCGCCGTCAGATCCTTCGCCGACTGCTCCAGGCGCTGCTCGGTCTCCTTGCGCGCGCAAATGTCGGTGAGCGTGCCGATCGCGCGCAGCATGCGGCCATTCTCGTCGCGCTCGGTCACCTTGCCGCGGTCGAGAATCCAGATCCAGCTGCCGTCCTTCCGCAACATGCGGAACTCGGCTTCGAAATACTCGGCGCTGCCTTCCGAGTAGGCCCTGTCGGCGGCCATTACGCGGTCGAGATCGTCTGGGTGGATCAGGGTCAGCCAGCGGTCGGGGTCGCCGTCGAGCTCGCCGGGCTGGTAGCCGAGCATGTCGGTCCACGTCGCCGAATAGCTCGTCCGCCCCTTGCGCAGGTCGACGTCCCAGATGCCCTGGCCGGCACTGGCCAGGGCGAAGTTCCAGCGCGTCTCGGCTTCGGCGATCGCCGCCTCGGACTTCTTGCGCGCGTCGATGTCGACCACCTGCGACACCAGGCAGAGCGGCTCGCCGCTGTCTTCGTCGAAGACGACGGAACCCGAGACCCTCGCCCAGATCGGCGTTCCGTCCGCCTTGATGTAGCGCTTTTCGAAGGAGTAGTTCGGCGACTTGCTCTCTCGGACCCGCCTGACGAGGTCGGTGCCCACCGCGCGATCCGGCTCGTAGGTGATGTCGATCCAGCGCGTCACCCCTTCCAGGTCCTCTCTTTTCCGCCCGAGCATGCGCGCCAGCGCGTCGTTGACGCGGATGATATGGCCGTCGAGCGCCGCGACCGACACGCCGATTTCGCTGTCCATCATGGCGCGGCGGTAGAACTGCTCCTGCTCGGCCGTGCGACGGCGCGCGCGCCGTGCTTCCTCGACCATGAGCCCGGCGACGAAGGGAAGGACGACGGAGATGCCGACGGCGATCTGGAAGTCGTTCGCCGACGAAAAGTGCGGCACGAAGCCGGACATCGCAAGGCCGATCAGCACTCCTCCGGTCGACAGGCAGGCAAGCGCCAGTTCGAACGGCCGGGCGCGCCATGCTGCGACGAGCAACGGGACCTGGATCAGAACGAAGGGGAAATCGAACTGCGTCAGCGACAGGTAGACGACGACGACGCTCGCCGCGAACGCGAGTGTCAGAAGAAGGGCAATTCTCGACGGGGCGAGTGCGGAGAACGTCTCGCGCGAGGCAAGGAGCATGACCGGCAGGAACAGGCCGAACGCCATTGCGTCGCCCGACCACCACCGACCGAACGAATAGGGCAGCGGCCAGCCGGCGAACAGGTGGGCCAGCGGCGCGAAGAAGCTGGCGGCGATCGCGGGCGCGAGGAGGCCGGCCATCGCCAGCGTCTGCACGTAGTTCACGGCGTTGCGCGCGACTTCCCTTGTATCGGGGAACCGCCAGCGGACAGCGGCGACGCCGATGCCGATGCCGAGCGCATTGGCCGTCGAATAGACCATCGACATCGCCGCGCTGTTGCCCATGACCAAGTTGCAGGCGAGCGCCGAGGCAAAGACCGTCGCCGCCCCGGCGAGGGTCCCAAGCGCCGGGGTACGGAGGATGAACGCCACGGCGAACACGTTGGCGAACCAGACGGCGGGCATTTGCGCGCTCGGATCGAAAAGGGCCTTCGACGCCGCCGAAGCGAGGATGTAGCCGATCGACAGCACGGCGACCGCGCCGGCGAGGCGCGGTTCTTTCCCTAAGCGTCCGTTCAAAGCCTGTCCTGACACTGCGAGCTAGCCCCGTGGGCATGCTGGCAGAGACCACTTAAAGAAGCGTTGTCGTTTCTCAGGCGCCTGGCGCTATTCCCGACCAGATCGAATCGCTCTGCCGGAGACCACGTTAGTCACCGACCGCGGCTTCGATCAGCTTCCTGGCGTCGTCGCCGGCCCATTCCGCCGGGCCGTTCATGCTGGCCAGAAGGCAGCCTTCGGCGTCGACGAGCAGCGTCACCGGAAGCCCGAGGGCGAGCGACCTGCGCTTCAGGTCGTTGAACACGCCCATCGTGGCGTCGCGGTAGAAGCCGAGCGTCTTGACGCCGATCTCCAGCAGGAAGGCCTTCGGCTTCGAATCGTCGCCGGTATCGATGTTGATGGCGACGACTTCGAAGGCGTCGTTGCCCATCTGGCGCTGCAGTGCATCGAGGGCGGGCATTTCGGCGCGGCACGGCGCGCACCATGTCGCCCACAAATTGACGAGCAGCGTCTTGCCGGCGCGGCTCGCGATCGTCATCGGCTTGCCCTCGGGATCGTCGAAGGTGAGTCCGGCGAGCGAGCGGGGCGGATCGGAAGGCAGCATCGCCGCCACGTCGCCGACCGCGAGGGCGGAGAGACTGCCAGCCCGGCCGGCCTTTGCCGCGCAGGCGAGGTCGGCCGCGGCGGACGCATCCGCCACCGAAGGTGGATTGTTGCCATCCGGCCCCCCGGTCACGTATACCGCGACCGCGCCGGCCAGAGCGCCGGCCAGAGCGGCGATCAGGACGATGCGGGGCGCCGTCAGATATTTCCTGCCGTCAGACATGCTTCAAGACTCCGTAAGCCCGGGTATCACGATGAGCGACAGCAAGGCCAGCAACCAGATGTGGGGCGGACGTTTCGCCTCGGGTCCCGCTGCGATCATGGAGGCGATCAACGCCTCGATCGGCTTCGACAGGAAGCTCTACGCCCAGGACATCCGCGGCTCGATCGCCCATTCGCAGATGCTGGCGGAAAGAGGCATCATTTCGGCGGAGGATCAAGCGAGCATCGCTCACGGGCTGAACACGATCCTGGCAGAGATCGAGGCGGGGACCTTCACGTTCTCGACCCGGCTGGAAGACATTCACATGAACGTCGAGGCAAGGCTCGCTGAACTGATCGGCCCTGCGGCCGGCCGCCTGCACACGGCGCGGTCGCGCAACGACCAAGTCGCCGTCGACTTCCGGCTCTGGGTGAAGGAGGAACTCGCCCGCACGGCCGACGCGCTGAAGCGCATGATCGCCGCCTTCCTCGACAAGGCCGAGGCCCATGCGGCAACGGTCATGCCCGGCTTCACCCATCTCCAGGCGGCCCAGCCGGTCACCTTCGGCCACCATTGCATGGCCTATGTCGAAATGTTCGGCCGGGACCTCTCGCGTGTGCGCGACGCGATCGTCCGCCTCGACGAGTGCCCGCTGGGTGCAGCCGCGCTTGCCGGCACCGGCTATCCGATCGACCGCCACCGCACGGCCGCCGCGCTCGGCTTCCGCGAGCCGACGCGCAATTCGCTGGACAGCGTCTCGGACCGCGACTTCGCGCTTGAGTTCCTGTCGGTGGCCGCAATCGCGGCGGCCCACCTGTCGCGGCTCGCCGAGGAGATCGTCATCTGGTCGACGCCGCAGTTCGGCTTCGTCCGCCTGTCGGACTCCTTCTCGACCGGCTCGTCGATCATGCCGCAGAAGAAGAACCCGGACGCAGCCGAACTGATTCGCGCCAAGACGGGGCGAATCAACGGCCACCTCGTCGCGCTCCTGACCGTCATGAAGGGCCTGCCCCTGTCCTATTCGAAGGACATGCAGGAGGACAAGGAAGCCGTCTTCGACGCGGCCGAGACGCTCGACCTGGCGATTGCCGCCATGACCGGCATGATCGCCGACCTCGCGATCAACGAGCAGGCGATGAAGAAGGCGGCCGGCGCCGGCTATTCGACGGCGACCGACCTCGCCGACTGGCTGGTGCGCGAAGCCGGCCTGCCATTCCGCGAGGCTCACCACGTCACCGGCCGCGCCGTGGCGCTGGCCGACCAGCGCCGGATCGGGCTCGACCGCCTGCCGCTCGCCGACCTCCAGGCCCTGCATCCGTCGATCACCGACGGTGTGTTCTCGGTTCTCTCGGTGCAGAACTCGGTGAAGAGCCGCAAGTCGTTCGGCGGAACCGCGCCGCAGGAGGTGCGCCGGCAGATCCGCTACTGGCGAAAGCGCCTCGCCAAGGCGTGATCGCACAGGGGTGCAATGGCCGACATTCTCGGCTACAGATGACTGAGTGACCGACCGGACGACCGACAACATGACCGCACGCACCGTTGCCCTCGCCATCGCCATGGCCGCCGCCCTCGCCACCGTCGCCGGCTGCGGGCGCAAGGCGCCGCTCGACACGCCCTACCAGGCGGCGGTCGACGCGCGCAAGGAGGCCGAGCGCAACAAGGAGCCGCTGCCCCCGGAGCCGGAGAAACCGGTCGTCGACAAGCCGTTCATCCTAGACGGCCTCATCGACTGACCTTTCCGAACCGGAACCAGCTGCCGTGAACCATTTCGACTACAAGGACGGCGTCCTTCACGCCGAGGACGTGGCGATCCCTGCGATCGCCGCCGCCGTCGGCACGCCCTTCTACTGCTACTCGACCGCGACGCTTTCCCGCCACTACCGCGTCTTCAGCGAGGCCTTCGCCGATCTCGACGCGCTCGTCTGCTACGCCATGAAGGCCAACTCCAACCAGGCGGTGATCCGCACGCTGGCCAAGCTCGGCGCCGGCGCCGACGTCGTTTCGGAGGGCGAGCTGCGCCGCGCGCTCGCCGCCGGCATCCCGCCCGCGAAGATCCTGTTCTCCGGCGTCGGCAAGACGGCCGCCGAGATGGATTTCGCGCTGGCCGCCGGCATCCACTGCTTCAACGTCGAATCCGAACCGGAGCTCGACATGCTGTCGGCCCGCGCCGTCGCCGCCGGGCGCACCGCGCCGGTGTCGATGCGCATCAATCCCGACGTCGACGCCAGGACGCACAGGAAGATCGCCACCGGCAGGGCCGAGAACAAGTTCGGCATCCCCTGGCAGCACGCCCGCGACGTCTACGCACGCGCCGCCAGGCTGCCGGGCATCGAGGTGGTCGGCATCGACATGCACATCGGCAGCCAGATCACGGCGCTGCAGCCCTTCGACGACGCGTTCGCGCTGCTCGCCGAACTGGTCGCGGCGCTGCGCGCCGACGGCCATTCCATCGAGCATGTCGACCTCGGCGGCGGGCTGGGCATCCCCTACCGTGTCGACAACGACCCGCCGCCGCTCCCCGACGCCTATGCCGAGATCGTGCGCAAGCGGATGACCGGGCTGGGCGTCAAGGTCGTTTTCGAGCCGGGTCGCCTGATCGTCGGCAATGCCGGCATCCTCGTCGCGCAGGTGATCTACGTGAAGCACGGCGACGCCAAGAACTTCATCATCGTCGACGCGGCGATGAACGACCTGATCCGCCCGACGCTCTACGACGCCTTCCACGATATCAGGCCGGTACGCGAGGCCGCGGCCGACGCGCCGCGCCTGACGGCCGACGTGGTCGGCCCGGTGTGCGAGACGGGCGACTATCTCGGCCACGACAGGGACCTGCCGGTCATCGATGCGGGCGACCTGATCGCGGTTGGCACGGCCGGAGCCTACGGCGCCGTGCTGGCCGGCACCTACAACACCCGGCTCCTTGTGCCCGAGGTGCTCGTCGACGGCGACCGCTTCCACGTCGTGCGCCCCCGGCCGAGCTACGACGACCTGATCGGCCGCGACCGTATCCCCGACTGGCTGGCGTCACCGGCCCCCGCGGGGCGCTCCGCGCGCGGCGCCGACCAGGATGAACGGCGCCCAGTTCGCCGGATCGGCGTGCACGCCGCCCTTGTCGATCTCGGCTGCCATCGCCCGGCGCAGTGCCTCGGCGCGTCCGATCGCCGGCTCGCGCGCCAGCGAATCGACCGCCCCGGTCACCAGGCTGACGGCGGCGTCCGAGTTGACCGGCCAGTGCGACACCATCAGCGAATGCGCGCCGGCATAGAAGAAGGCGCGCGCCAGCCCCGAGAGCGCCTCGCCGCCGCCGTCGCCCGACGCCGTGTTGCAGGCCGACAGGATGACCCACTCGGCGTCGAGCCGAAGTGTAGTCACCTCAGAGGCGGTGAGCAGTCCGTCGTCGCGCGGTGTCGCTGTCGCCGGCGGCGTCAGCACGACGGCCGGCTCGGCGAGGCCGGAGAGTTCGCCGGAGACGAGGCCGTGGGTGGCGAAGTGCAGGACCCGCGCCCGCGCCAGACCGCCTTCTTCCGACAGGTCCTTGATCGCGGCTTCGGTCGCGTCGGCGCCGAGGCGCACGGCGGTTTCCGGCGCACCCATGGCGGCGGCGACGGCGCAGGCCTCGTCGACGGTCTCGGGCAGCGGCGCCAGCGCGCGCACGGCGGCGACATCGGCTTCGGCGCCGCGGAACAGGCTGCCGGCCTCGGGTAGCGGCTCGGCGGCCGCGGCAGCGATCACCGCGTCCCCGCCCGGAGCGCAGCCTCGGCGCAGGAAGGCGCGGCGGGCGTCGCCGGAGCGGCCGACAAGCAGCGGATTGGCGAAGCCGAGATAGGCGTCGCGCATCGCCGGCTCCGCGGCCGGCTCCGCGACCGCGGCCAGCGCGGACACCGACGGCAAGACGACGATCGCATTGTCGCGGGCGAGCCAGCCGGCATCGCGGTAGCGGTCGGTCGAGCCGGCCGGTGGCGGCGTCGCGACGAGCAGGTGGAAGGGCAGCGGCGCCAGCTTCTTCGACGGCACGACGACCAGCCGCTTTCCGTCGAGCATGTCGGCGACCGGCGCCAGCGTCGCCTGGTAGAGCGCCCCGGCGGCGTCGAGCACCCTGGCGGTGCGGTCCTCGCCGCTGGAGGCACCGCCGATCGCCTGCGCCCCACGCGCCTGCGGGCCGACGCCCATTAGGTGGCGCAAGGACCGTACCGCCGCCGAGAGCTCGCCGGTGGCCGGCTGCAGCCGTACCCAGCGCACGTTGCCGCGTTTCGGCACCGCCCACAGATAGGTCTCGAAGCCCTCACCGCCGAGTTGCGTCGTGTCGGCGAAGAACAGCAGCACCTCGTCGTCCGCGAGCCGTTCGCGAACCTCGCCGAGCGAGAGCGCCGCCGGCTTCTGCAGCGACGCGAACGAGGGGAAGGACGTGGCGAGGACGGCATCGATGGCGCGGATCCGGCGATCGGTCGCGTCGAGCCGCGCCGCGACCGCGTCGGCTTGGCCGCCTGTCCCGCCGTCGCCGCGCAGCTGGGCCAGCGCGCGATCGGCCGCCTGCCAATCGGCGACGAGATCCTGGCGTTCGCGCACGAGCGCGGCGAGTTCGCCGCCGCCCGCGGCCTGCCTCGCCGCCATCTGCGCCAGCGCGGAGGCCGCCTGCGATTCGATGACGCGCTGGGCGATACGGAACGCCTTGTCGGCGAGCTCTTCGCCGCGGCTCGCCTCCTGCCGCGCCAGCCTGTCCCAGGACTTGATGAGGAAGTCGTAGACGGCGGCACGCGCGATCGCCTGGTCCTCCACCGCGCCGGTGCGGCTGGCGAAAGCGACGCTCGCGTCGATGGCCGCGAGGTCCTCGGTGATCGCCACGGAGCGCTCGAAGGCAGCGGCGGCTTGCGCATAGTCGCCTGCGGCGAAGCGGGCGCGGCCGACGTCGCCGAGGGCGGAGCGCAGTTCCGGGCTGTCTTCGCCGTACCGCCGGGAGAGCTCGGCGAGGATGCCGTCATAGATCGCTCCGGCTTCCGCGGCGCGGCCTTCCGCCAGTCGGACGGAGCCGAGAACCGCCGACGCGCGCAGCAGCGCCCGGTCTCCGGGGGCTCTTTCGACGTAGACGTGGCGGGCCGCGGTCGCGAGACGCTCCGCTTCGGCAAGCTGCTTCTGGTCGAGCCGGATCTGCGCCAGCGAGACCATGATGTCGGCGGCGTCGGGATGCTCGGCGCCCGATGCCGCCGAAACCTCGGCAAGCGAGCGTTCGGCAAGGCGTGCGGCCTCGTTCGCATTGCCCAGGCTCGCCTCGAGGAAGGCGAGCGCCATGCGTGCCGCGACCGCGCTCTTCGGGTCGCCGGCGCTGCCTTCCATGATCGACACGGCGCGCCGGAGCAGCGGAGCGGCCTCGCCGGCGCGCTGCTGGCCGGCATAGAGGAGGCCGAGCGAGAGGAGGTCGTAGCCGGTCAGCACGTGTTCCGGCCCGAGCACGGCCTCGCGAATGCCGAGCGCGCGCTTGAAGAGCAGCTCGGCCTCGGCCTTGCGGTCGAGCCGCTGGGCGATGCTCGCCAACCAGCGCGCGGCGTCGGCGACGCCCTTGCCCGACGGTCCTTCCGCCGTCTCGCGCGTGGCGAGCAGGCGGCGGAACAGCGGCTCGGCCTCGCGCGGCCTGTCGTCCGCCATCAGCGACTGCCCGAGCGAGAAGGCCGTTCCATCGGCGGCGGGGCTCTCCGGCCCGGCGGTCGCGTCGCGGATCGACAGTGCGCGCCGGAGCGCCTCGGCCGCCTCGGCATGGCGGCCGAGCCCGTCGAGCGCCCGGCCTAGCCCTTCCAGCGCCGAGGCGACGGACGGATCGCCAGCGCCGAACGCCTTCTCGCGGGCGGCGAGCGCGGCGCGGTGGAGCGGCTCCGCCTCGGCCGGTCGGCCGCTCTGGCGCAGCAGGTTGGCGAGGCCTTGCCGGGCGGTGGCGAGATCCGGATCGTCGACCGGCAGCACCCCCTCGGCAGCGGCGATCGCCTCGCGATAGGCCGCCTCGGCAGCGGCAAGGTCGCCGGAATCGTGGAGCTGAGCGGCGCGCTCGGCCCTCCAGCGCACGACGATCTCGGCGGTTGTGCCGAAGGCGGCCGAGCCGGCAGCGATCGCTTCGGCCATCAGCGCGGCGGCGCGGGCATAGTCGCCACGCGCGTCGACGACACGCGCCAGGCGGAACCAGCTTCGCGCGACGTCCGCGTGGCCCGGCCCGAGCACGGCGCGGCGGATGGCGAGCGCGGCGCGGTAGTGTTCCTCGGCCTCTTCCAGCCGGCCCATGGCGCGCAAATTGGCGGCGAGATCGCCATGGGAGCGGGCCGTGTCGACATGCTGCGGTCCGAGCGCGGCCTGGCGTCCCGCCAACGCCTTGCGGAACAACGGCTCTGCCTCGGCGTAACGCTTCTGTTCGTAGAGCGAATCGCCGAGCAGCCGGTGGAGATCGGCCGTCTCGGCCGAAAGCGCGCCGAACGCCGCTTCGGCGTCGCCGAGCGCGCGCCGTGCCAGCGCTTCGGCCTCCGCCGAACGGCCGGAATCGAGCGTGGACTGGACGGCGACGCTCGCCGCCGCCGCATCCTCGCGCGGCCCGGCCCGCGCCGGAACGGCCAGCGCCGCGGCGATCAACGCCGCGCACAGGACCGCTGCCGGTCTTCCCAGGTCCGTTGCCATCCGCCGACGCCCGCCGCCTTCACCCAACGGAAGCAAATCGCCATCCGATGGCAGGATCAAGGCGGAGCATCCGGCCGGCGTTTCCCGCGAGAGCACCGGCCGGGCGGAGGCGCGCGCCGCTGCGCCGCCCCGGCCCTGCCGACGCCCCTGCGCGTGCGCCAGAGCGAAAAGGCGACGCCGGACGCCGGGACAATGAAGGTGATGGCGAGCGACCCTCCCGCGGCGCGCCGGTGTCTCCAATACCCGTCATCCGTTTAATCGAAACGAAGGATCGTTGTGTTGTTCTGTTGCGCGGACCGGATTCGGACCCATCCATCGATGGCGTATGTGACGAACGGTTGAAGCTATGGCTTACGGCTCCGATCGGGTTGCGACGGAGAAGGAGCGCGGAAATGGGAAGCGAGCAGAGCAGCAGGGTCGCCAGGATATGGGTGGGGGAGGATGGCATCGCCCGCATAATCCACGTGCCCGGCGCGGAAGTGACGCTGGCGGATGCCCAGGAGACCATGGTCGCCTACAAGAAGCTGAACGAGGGGAAGCGGCTGCCTCTCTTCGTCGATACGAAAACGATGAAATCCCTCTCCAGGGACGCCCGCCACTTCTATGCCGGAGAAGAAGCTGCGGGATGCGCCAGCTCGGTCGCCCTCATCGTCGGAACGCCCGTCAGCAAGGTATTGGGCAATTTCTACCTCGGCCTCAGCAATCCGCACCTTCCGACCCGGCTCTTTTCCGACGAGGAAGAGGCCCTGGCGTGGTTGAAGGGCTTTGCCGGGTGAGCGGGACGTCGAGGAACGATGATGATGATGCGCGCCTTGCGGAGGTGCTCGACGTCATCTTCAAGTTCGCCGCGGGCGACCTGAAGGCCAGAGGCACGCTTTCCGACGACGACAGCCCCCTGGACGGCGTCGTCGCCGGCATCAACATCCTTGGCGAAGAACTGGAGGCCTTCGCCGCCGAGAACAGGCAGGCAAACGATTCGCTGCGCGAGGCGCTCGACTACGCCCAGACGCTGATCAAATCGAGTCCGGATGGTATTCTCGCGGTGGATCGCGACCTGCGGATCACCGAATGGAATCTACTCATGGAGCAGATGTGCGGAAAGCCCAGGGAACATGCCATCGGGCGGATTCTGGGTGAAATCCCGTTCATGCGGGAAACCGGGGAAGCCGCCAGGATCAGGGCGGGGCTCGATGGGAATGCCATCGAACGCAAGGAGATCGCCTACCCGGTTCCCGGAACGGACAAGGAAAGTTTCTTCGAGTCCGTGATGGCGCCACTGCGAAGTCACGCAGGTGAAATTCAGGGCGCCGTGTTGCGCGTTCGCGACATCACCGAGCGCAAGCAGGCGGAAGAACAACTGCGACTATCATCCTTGTATGCGCGCAGCCTGATCGAGGCCGGCCTCGACCCGTTGGTGACGATCAGCGTGGACGGCAAGATCATGGACGTGAACGAGGCGGCGGTTCAGGGGACCGGGGTGCCGCGCGCACTTCTGGTCGGCAGCGACTTCTCGGAAAATTTCACCGATCCGGACAAGGCCCATGCGGGTTACCTGGAAGCGTTCGCGACGGGAACCGTCAGGAACTATCCGCTGACCATGAGGCATGTGTCCGGGAAGCTGACGGAAGTGCTCTTCAACGCCAGCGTGTACCACAGCGAGAGGGGCGACGTGGCGGGCGTGTTGGTCGTGGCGCGCGACATCACCGAGCGCAGGCGCGCCGAGATAGCCGAGGAACTGGCGACCCGCGACAGCCTCACGGACTTGTACAACCATCGGGCTTTCTATGCCTTCCTGGAGGAAGAGACCAAGCGCACCCGGCGTTTCAATCGCCCAGTGTCTCTGCTCCTGCTCGACATCGACCACTTCAAGCGCGTCAACGATACCCATGGCCACCAGGCCGGCGACATCATCCTCAAGGGCCTGAGCGACCTGCTGCTGCAGCAGGCGCGCGCCATCGACCGTGTCTGTCGATACGGTGGTGAGGAATTCACGGTGATCCTGCCGGAAACGGACGCGGCCACAGCCATGCAGATTGCAGAGCGCCTGCGCGTGGAGGCGGAGCGCCATCCCTTCGACATCGGCGGCGGGAAGACGACCGGCATTACCGTGAGCATCGGCGTGGCGACGTATCCGCAGCAGGCCGATTCGCTGGAGGGCGTCGTCAAGGCCGCCGACATCGCCATGTACGCTGCCAAGCAGTCCGGGCGCAATCGCGTGTCGCGCTATGAGACGGCGATGTCGACGTAGGATTGGCTGGCCCGCAAGCCGCCAATCGAGGCATTCGTGCGAATGTCGTATCCGTCGCGGCTGGCGGCGATGAGCCGTCGCCGGGAACAGCCGTACCAATGCAGACCTCCGGCGCCATGACGTCGTCGGAAAGACCCCCCTCGCATTGCGCGACCTTGCCTCCCTTCGCCCGGTTTGCTGGCATCTGCGTCGCATGAGGCGCGCCCGGCGAAGGCCGGCCCGGCCGCTACGCCGCCGCCGCGGTCTCGCCGCCGTCCCGGCGCGTGCGCCAGAGCGAATAGACGACGCCGGACGCCAGGATGACGAAGGTGATGCCGAGCGACCATTCGGCGGGGAACTTCTCCCAGCCCATAAGGTCGGCGACGAAGATCTTGCCGCCGATGAAGACCAGCAGGATCGCCAGCGCCTGCTTCAGGTAGGCGAAGCGGTGCAGCACGGCGGCGAGCGCGAAGTGCAGCGCGCGCAAGCCGAGGATGGCGAAGATGTTCGACGTATAGACGATATAGGGGTCGAGCGTGATGGCGAAGATCGCCGGCACCGAATCGACGGCGAAGACGATGTCGGCCACTTCGATCAGCACCAGGGCGAGGAACAGCGGTGTCGCCCGCGTCACCAGGCGGCCGCCCCGCCCTACCTCGCGGACAAAGAAGCGCTCGCCGTGGAGTTCGTCGGTCACGGCGAAGCGCCGGCGGACGAAAGCGATCAGCCGGTTCTGCGACAGATCGGCCTCCCCCTCTCCCAGCCACAGCATCTTGATGCCGGTGGCGATCAGGAACACGGCGAAGAGGTAGAGGATCCACGAATACTGCGCCACCAGCGTCGCCCCGAAGCCGATCATGACGGCGCGCAGCACGATGACGCCGAGAATGCCCCAGAACAGCACGCGGTGCTGGTAGCGGCGCGGGATGGCCAGGTAGCCGAAGATCGTGGCGATGACGAAGATGTTGTCGACCGCGAGGCTCTTCTCGACGACGAAGCCCGTGAGATACTCGATGCCCGCCGTACTACCGAGCTGCCACCAGACGAAGCCGCCGAAGGTGAGGCCGAGCACGATGTAGAACGCGGAAAGCGCGAGGCTTTCGCGTATGCCGATCTCGCGCGAACCGCGGTGCAGCACGCCGAGATCCAACGCCAGCAGGACAACCACCAGCGTCATGAAGCCGAGCCACATCCACAGTGGCTGGCCGAGAAAGAGTATCGTCAGAAGTTCCATGTCGTGTCCTCTCCGATGGAGTGGAACCCGATGCGGAACGGCCGGCGGATCGCGTCTTGGCAACGTCCGGACCCGTCATCGAGTTCACCCGATGCGGTCCGACATCACGATGGGATATCGTCAGAGGGGCCCGGCCCGCGGCGACGAAATGGGCCGGCACGCCGCCTGTTTCAAGGGGGCGTCCGCCGTCATTCTGGCAGCAGGTTTCACATTTGCGCGACGTCGCCTCGCCTTCGCCCAGTTTGCTGTTATCTTCGGATGTATGAGGCCTGCGCGGGAGTCGCCGGCCGCCGGAAGGGCCGATGACGCAACGCGGCGAAGCACCCATCGACGATCAGCAGGCGACGCCATGGACGGCTCGGCTCGGCGGACGCCTCGGCCGCACGCGCGCGGCGACGTTGGCCGCGATGGTGATCGAACGGCTGTGGCCGCTCGTCCTCCCGCTGGTCGCGGTCTCAAGCCTGTTCTTCAGCGCCGCGTGGTTCGGCCTGTTCCGTCTCCTTCCCGACTGGGCGCGTATCGTCCTCGTCGTGGCGTTTGGCGCCGCTGCGCTTGCCGCACTCGTGCCGCTCAGGCGGTTCCGCCTGCCGCGCACGGCCGAGATCGACCGGCGCATCGAGCGTGCCAACCGGCTGGTGCACACGCCCGTGTCGGCCCAGACCGACCGCCTCGCCGGACGCGAGGACGCATTTTCCGCCGCTCTCTGGCGCGAGCACCAGAAGCGCCTTGCCGCGACGCTCGGTTCGCTCGGCTCGGACTTGCCGCATGCGCGGCTGCCCGAACGCGATCCGTTGGCGTTGCGCGCGGTGCCGGCGCTGCTGCTCGTCGTCGGCTTCGCTTTCTCTTTCGGGCCCTTTGGCGGCGGCGTCGCCGACGCCTTCCGCGCCGCACCGGGCCCGGACCTGCCGCCGCCGCGCATCGACGCCTGGGTGACGCCACCCGCCTACACGGGCAAGGCGCCCGTCTTCCTGACCAGCGAGGCCGCCGCACCAGAAGCGTCCGCAGGCGCTGCGCCCGCCGAGGAACAGGCCGCGAGGGTCGTCACCGTGCCCGCCGGCAGCGGCGTGACGCTGCGCGTCACCGGCGGCTCGGGCGAGGAGACGCTGTCGCTCACCGGCGCCGACGGCCTGACGCGGGACATCGAGCCGGCAACCGGCGCGGATGCGCCGGCGCAGGCGCAGGCGAAACCGTCGACGGCCCGGCAGTTCGCCGGCACGCTCGAGCGCGACGGCCTGCTCGCGCTGCGTTCCGGCGAGCGCGAGCTGAAGAGCTGGGCCTTCGCCGTGATACCCGACGTCGCGCCGACGATCCGCTTCGCCGATGAGCCGAAGCGGGCCGTCAACGGGGCGCTGGAACTCGCCTACGAGATCGAGGACGACTACGGCGCGGCGTCGGCCAAGGCCGCGTTCGCACTTGCCGAGAAGCAGGCGCCGGGCGCCCGGCCGCTCTATGGAGCGCCAGAGATGCCCCTGTCGCTGCCGCGGCGGGGCAAGGGTCCCGCGGCGAAAGCGACGCGGGACCTGACGGAGCATGTCTGGGCCGGCGCGAACGTGTCGCTCACGCTTGCCGCGACCGACGATGCCGGGCAGGAAGCCCGCAGCGAGACCAAGACCTTCGTCATGCCGGAGCGGACCTTCACCAATCCGCTGGCAAAGGCCGTCGTCGAGCAGCGCCGCATCCTCGCCCTCGACGCCAACCGCAAGGGCCGCGTGCTCGACCTCATCGACGCGATCACGCTGCGGCCCGAGGACACCTTCCAGACGATGTCGCACTACCTCTCGCTGATGAGCGCGCGCACGCGCCTGAAGATGGCGACAAGCGACGACCAGTTGCGCGAGGTCGCCGACTATCTGTGGGAGATCGCGCTCGGCATCGAGGACGGCGACCTGTCGGCGGCCGAGAAGCGCTTGCGCCAGGCACAGGAGGCGCTGAAGCAGGCGCTGGAGAACGGCGCCGGCGACGAGGAGCTCGACAAGCTCATGCAGGAGCTGCGCGAGGCGATGAACGAGTTCCTGCGCGAGTTCGCCGAGCGCGCGCAGCAGAACCCGAACCTCGCCGAGCAGATGCCGCAGCCCGGCCAGGAGATGCGCCAGAGCGACCTCGAACGCATGCTCGACCAGATCGAGAACCTGGCGAAGTCGGGTAACCGCGACAAGGCCCAGGAGCTTCTTTCGCAGCTCCAGCAGATGATGAACAATCTGCAGGCCAGTCGCCGCCAGCAGCAGGGTCAGGGCGGGCAGCAGAACTCCGAGATGCGCCAGCAGATGGACAAGCTCGGCGAGATCATGCGCCGCCAGCAGGAGATGATGAACGACACCTTCCGCATGGACCAGATGCAGCGCGGCCAGCGCCAGCGCGGCCAGGACCGCAGCGAGCAGCGCGGCGACCAGGGCCAGCAGGGCGAGGGCGAGCAGGGCCAGGGCGGGCAGATGACGCCCGAGGAGTTCGCCGAGGCGCTGCGCCAGTTGCAGCAGGGCCAGGGCCAGCTGCGCCAGGATCTCGAGGCGCTGATGAAAGGCCTCGAGGGCATGGGCATCCAGCCCGGCGAAGGCTTCGGCGAGGCCGGCGAAGCGATGGGCGAGGCCGAGGGCGCGCTCGGCGAGGGCGAAGGCGACCGCGCGGCCGGCGAACAGGGCCGTGCGTTGGAAGCGCTGCGGCGCGGCGCCCAGGACATGATGCAGCAGATGCAGCAGGCCATGGAAGGCGATCAGGGCGGCGGCCAGGAGGGCGGGCGCCAGCAGAACGCCGACCGCGACCCGCTCGGGCGGCCGCGGGCGACGACGGGCCCGGACTTCGGCAACTCGGTCAAGGTGCCGGACGAGATCGACGTGCAGCGTGCCCGGCAGATCCTCGAGGCGATCCGCAAGCGGCTCGGCAATGCTCTGAGCCCCGAGCTCGAGCGCAGCTATCTCGAGCGGCTTCTCGACCTGAGATAGGCGCTTCTCTGCTCAGACAGGTTCGATCCGCGCGATCCGACCGCGGATTCGCCAGGACATTGTCCCTGTTCAGCCCCTCTTCCGCGCGCCTCCGCCGAACGGCGTCGCTTTCTCGTAGGCCGCGGCGGCCTGCAGCGTGGCGAGATCGCCGCGCGGCGGCCCGATCAGCTGCATGCCCATCGGGCGGCCCGATGCGTCGAAGCCGACCGGGACGTTGACCGCGGGGCAGCCGGCCATGGTGGCGAGTCCGGAGACCTCCATCCAGCGGTGGTAGCTGTCCATGCGGCGGCCGCCGACCACCGAGGGCCAGTGCGTCCCGATGTCGAAGGGAAACACCTGCGCCGTCGGCAGGGCGAGCAGGTCGTAGCGTGAAAAGAGCCCGAGCACCGTCTTGTGCCAGGCCGTGCGCACGCAGGCCGCGGCGTAGATCCTCGGCGCGGTAAGCTCCAGCGCGCCTTCGGCCTCGAAGACGGCCTCGGGCTTGAGCAGATGACGCCGCCTGGGGTCATTGAGATGGACGCCGAGCGCAGCGCCGCTGGTTGCGTGGCGCAGCGTGACGAAGGCCTGCCACAACGATTCCGCGTCGAAGTCGGGAACCACCGGCTCCGTGCGCCAGCCGGCCTCGCCCATGTGGCGCAGCGCCGATTCGCAGAGGCCGAGAACGCCGTCCTCCATCGCCACGTGGCCGCCGAGGTCGCCGAGCCAGGCGACCCTCGGCG
>CAYJMY010000003.1:29710-55347 GCA_964371125.1 uncultured Mesorhizobium sp.
CCCGCGGGCCCGCGGTGGCCCCCCCCCCCGCCGCCCGGGGCCGACGCCGGCCCGGCGTCGAGCAGGCCGGGGTAGTCCTCGGCCGGACCGTCGAGGGAGAGCGGCGCGCGCGGATCGTGGCCCGCCTGCACGGACAGGAGCAGCGCCATGTCGCGGACGGTGCGCCCCATCGGCCCCTCGACCCCCATCTGGGCGAAGAAGGATTCGAGCTGCGGCCCGGCCGGCACGCGGCCTTGGGAAGGCCGGAACCCGTAGATGTTGTTGTAGGCCGCCGGGTTGCGCAGCGAGCCGCCCATGTCGCTTCCGTCGGCAATGGGGAGCATATCGAGCGCCAGGGCGACGGCGGCGCCACCGCTGGAGCCGCCCGCGCACAGGCGCTGGTCGATGGAATTGCGCGTCGGGCCGAAGACGGGGTTGTAGGTCTGCGAGCCGAAGCCGAATTCGGGGACGTTGGTCTTGCCGACGATGATGGCGCCGGCGGCGCGGATGCGCTCGACGTGGTAGCAGTCTTCCGCGGGTACGAAATCGGCGAAGATCGGCGAGCCGAAGGTGGTCCTGAGGCCGCGCGTCTGGGCGAGGTCCTTGATGGCGATGGGCAGGCCGTGCAGCGCGCCGGCCGCCCTGCCCGACGCCAGCGCGGCGTCGGCGGCGTCGGCCTCTCGGAGAACATCCTCGCGCGACCGCCGCGAGACGATGGCGTTGACGGCGGGATTGACCGCGTCGATGCGGTCGAGGAAGGCCGAGACCACCTCGCGGGACGACAGCTCCCGCCTGCGCAGGCGCTCCGCGAGCAGCCAGGCCGGCATCCGGCAGATGTCACCGGCTTCGGGGATTAGGGTTGTTCCGGCGTCGGTCGATCGGGTCATGGAGCGTGTGGTTCCTCGTGCTGGCCAGCGGAACCTACAGCGAAAGGGGGGCCGCCGTCTCAGTCCACGCGGAAGAATGAGAGCGCCACGTCGGTGCCGGCGGCGTTGGTCTTCAGCGTGCCGACGAAGACGTGTTCGCGCAGCCACTGGTAGCGCCCCGTGGCGACCTCGAATTGCGGCGTCGTGCGGCCGACGAAGTCGCCGTTGCCGTCCTGCAGGGCGATTCCCGGGTTGAGGACCGAGACGAGGACGCCGTCATGGGTCTCGATCGTGTAGCGCGCCCGGATCTCGATCAGCCCGTCGGCGCGGGTAAGGCACCAGTCGGCGCCGCCGGGCAGCACGCGGCCTGAAAGAAGCGGGCCTTCGACCCTGCCGCCGCGGATCGGGATCATCTCGCGCAGGCCCGTGCCAATCTCGCCGACGACGTAGGGCGGATCAATCTCGACGGAGAGCGTTGCGACAGGCGTGAGGCGGGGTGTCATGGCATGTCCCGGGGATGGCGTCGGCAACGATGTGACACCAGCCGCGGGTGCATGCAACCGCCGAAAAGCGTGACGGCCCGCGCCAGGCGGGCCGTCGGGGCTTCGATCAGGCCGCTGGACGCAGGGAGATCAGAACTCCTCCCACGCGTCCTCGTCGACGGCCTGCCTGGCCACGGTCGCGGGGCCGCGGCCCGAAGACACGGTCTTCAGCGCCGGAGCCGGACGGGCGAAGCTCTGCGCCGGCTGCGGACGCGCCGGCTGCCGGACGGCAGCCTCCTCGCCGAGGCGGAAGCGCGCGATCAGCTGGGCGAGGTGTTCGGCCTCCTTTGCCAGCGAATGGCTCGCCGCGGTGCTCTCCTCGACCATCGCCGCGTTCTGCTGGGTGACCTGGTCCATCTGGTTGACCGCGACGTTGACCTCGGCGAGCGCCGTCGACTGCTCCTGGGCGGACGCGGCGATGTTGTTGACGAGGTCGCTCATCTCGGTGACCTGGGCGGCGATCTGCTGCAGCACGGTGCCGGTCTGGCCGACCAGGCCGACACCCTGGTCGACCTGCTGGGTCGAGGTCGAGATCAGCGACTTGATCTCCTTCGCCGCTTCGGCCGAACGCTGGGCGAGCGCCCGCACCTCCGAGGCGACGACGGCGAAGCCCCTGCCCGCCTCGCCCGCCCGCGCCGCCTCGACGCCGGCGTTGAGCGCCAGAAGGTTGGTCTGGAAGGCGATCTCGTCGATGACGCCGATGATCTGGCTGATCTTCTCCGAGGATTTCTCGATCTCGGCCATGGCCGAAATGGCGTCGTGCATCACGGCGCCGGACTTGACCGCGCCGTCGCGCGCCTCGCCGGTGACCCGCGCCGCCTGGCGGGCACCCTCGGCGGTCCTCTTCACCGTGGTGACGACCTGGTCGAGCGCCGCCGCGGTTTCCTCGAGGCTCGCCGCCTGCTGTTCGGTGCGCCGCGACAGGTCGTCGGCGGCATGGCTGATCTCGCCGGTGCCGGTGCGGATCGCGCCGACAGCGCCGTCGATGGTGCGGATCGTCTCCTGCAGGTGGGAGATCGCCGTGTTGAAGTCGGTCTTCAGCTGCTGGGTCTTCGGCGCGAACGCCTCGGTGATGCGGTGCGTCAGGTCGCCTTCCGCGAGCTTCGCCAGGCCGGTGGCGAGGGCCTTGATCGCCATCTGGTCCTCCGCCGCCTCGCGGGCCTTCTCCGCCTCGGTCCGCGCCCGGCCGCCCTCGACCTCGGCGCGGGTCTCGACGGCCTCGGCCTCGAGCCTGATCTTCTCGATCTGGGCGGTCCTGAAGACCTGGACCGCGTCGGCCATCTGGCCGATCTCGTCGCGGCGGCCGATCGCCGGAACAGCGGCTTCGCTGTCGCCGGCGGCGAGCCGGCCCATGGCCGCGGTCAATTCGCGGATCGGCTTGGCGACAAGCCTGGTGAGCAGCCATCCAAGGCCGACTGCAATAGCGAGCGCGACGGCGAGGCCGCTATAGATCGCCATCGTCGCGGTATTGATGTTGCTATGCATATAACCGCTGGTTTCGGCGTTGTCCTTGGCCTCGGTCTCGATGATGGCGTCGATCGCCTGCTCGATCGGGTCCATGAGGCCGTCGGCGACGCCGTCGGGCCTGACCATCTGGACCGCCTGGTTGAGGGTGAGCGGATCGGCGGCGAGCTTTTTGCCGACCTCGATCACCTCCTGACGGTAGCGGGTCATCGCCTGCATCGCCTTGTCGACCATGCCGAGCATCTCCGCATCGTCCTCGTGAAGGGCACGGAGCTTGTCGAGGTGGGAGGTGAGGGCTCCCTGATGCTTGTCGATGCGTTCGACATAATAGCTGTCGCCGGAAAGCAGGTAGCCGCGATAGGAGTTTTCCACCCGGGCGAGCGCCAGCCGCGCAGAGAGGGCGGCGCTGGCCGCGGCCCTGGACTCTTCCTGCAGGACCTGGGAATTCCCGATGCTGGAGAGGTTCCAGAGCGCGGCACCGTTCATCGCGATGATGATGGCGCCGACTGCGAGGTATGCGAGCGCGAACTTGCGCGACATTTTGAGATTCTGCAGAAACAAGGCCTTACCTCTCGATCGAATTCACGTGCCGGCACCTGCATGTGCCGTTCCTCGAACCGCCCTCCAACCGCGCGGTGGAATCGTACCGGTACGCGACTGTCCAGGACAGAGCGGGCCATCACGATACGCCGATGGTTGGGGGGTGGCTTCGATTCCGCGCTGGGCGGTATCAGGTTCAGATTTGAGACAAATGCGTAAAAGATAGGTTACGCGCCGGTGCGTCGGCGGCCGCATAAAACCTCTTTCCGTGCCGAATTCGGCTGACGCTACGGAAGAAAGCGGGGTTCTTCGCCGAATCAGGCGGCCAGCGCGCGATCGACCTCCGAGCGCAGCTGCGCGAGAGTGAACGGCTTCTGCACCACGTCGATGACAATGGCGGAGAGTTCGGCCGCGCGTTCGCGCTGCTCGGCATAGCCGGTCATCAGCAGGATCTTGATGCCGGGATGGGCGCGCGCGGCCTGCAGGGCCATCTCTATCCCGTCCATGACCGGCATGCGGATATCGGAGAGCACGAGGTCGTAGCGTCCGCCGACGCGGCCGATGCACTCCAGACCCGCCTCGCCATCTTCCGCCGTCTCGACGGCGTGCCCGGCGGCGGCGAGAGCGCGCGCCGTGAAGGTCCTTACGGATTCGTCGTCCTCGACGACCAGGATCAGCGCCATTCCCGTCCGCCTCCGCCTACGCGTCGCCCTTCACGACGCCCACGAACGGCAGTTCGCGGAACGCGTGGGCGACATCCATACCGTAGCCGACGACGAAATAGTCCGGGCACTCGAAGCCGACGAAGTCGGCGGTGAGATCGATCTGGCGGCGCGTGTGCTTGTCGAGCAGCACGGCGATCGAAACGCTGCGCGCCCCGCGCGCCAGCATCATGTCGCGTGTGAACTTCAGCGTCTTTCCCGATTCGAGGATGTCGTCGATCAGCAGCACGTCGCGGCCGGCGACCTCGTTGTCGATGTCGCGCAGCACCCTCACCTCGCCGCTGGTCGTGCCCGCGCCGTAGCTCGAGATGAAGATGAACTCGACCTCGGGCGACAGGCCGGTGTCGTGCATGGCGCGAATCAGGTCGGCGGCGAAGATGAACGATCCCTTGAGGATCGAGATGACGAGGAGGTCGTGATAGTCGCGCGCGGCGATGTCCTTGGCGAGTTCCAGGTTGCGCCGCGCGATCGCCGACGCGCTGAACAGCACTTCAATATCCTTGCCACGAACCACGGGCATCGCCGTTCTCCCTGAAAGCGACCGCAACGGCCTTGACGCCGTTATTAGGCACTTCGAGCCGGCTGGAAAAGGCATAGCGTCCGCCGGCGGCGACCACCTGCTCGGCTGTCCCCAGATTGTAGAGCGTGATGCGGCCGTTTTCGGCCGTAACCCTGATCTCGATCGGCGGCAGCAGCGCAGGTCCCGCACCGTCGTTGATCGCCTCGCTGTCGACGAACAGCATGAGCCGGTCGCCAGCCCTGCCGACGCGCGACGCCACCGGTCCGATGCGCAGTGCGGCGGAAGGACCTGCAACCGATTGCGTTGCGCCGATGACCAGCGCGTGCCCCCCCGAGAGCCAGAAGGCCGCGGCGACGGCCGCGAGGCCTGCCGTCCAGAAGGCAGGGCCTCCGCGCGAGGATCCGGCGAGCGGCGGCGAGACCGATCGGCGCAACATCTCCATTCCGCCGGCGGCGGGCATTTCCGGTTGGTAGACGGGCCTCGCCGCGTCCGCCGTCGCCGGCCCACGCACGATCTCGTATTCGGCATCGACGACGTCCGCGCCGCCGCCGGCGCCCGCCCGGGCGGAGCGCGGCGCGGTCATGATTTCGCCGGAAACCGGGCGTGCCTTCATTCCATCAGCCATCCGGTCCAGCCGGCCGTGTTCTGCTTAAGGCTCGGTAAACCGAAATGGTTAACGTTTCGCAACCTTTACCCGACGGAAGCCCTTCATAAGCCCATCGTTAACCGTTGGTTAACCATGGGGATCGATGGTCGCTAGAGCATTGCTCCAAGCACATCGGGCCGCGTCAGCCGCCGGAACCAGGGCCAGTTACACGTGATCCGCTTCGAGAATGTCGGCCTGAGATACGGTATGGGTCCGGAAATCCTCCGCGACATCTCGTTCCACGTGCCGCAGGGCTCGTTCCAGTTCCTCAGCGGACCGTCCGGCGCCGGCAAGACGACGCTGCTCAGGCTCCTGTTCCTGTCGCTCAAGCCGACGCGCGGGCTGATCACGGTCTTCGGTAAGGACCGGGCGCGAATCTCGCGCAAGGAGCTTCCGTTGCTCAGGCGGCGCATCGGCGTTGTCTTCCAGGATTTCCGCCTGCTCGACCACATGACGACCTACGAGAACGTCGCGCTGCCCCTGCGCGTGCGCGGGCGCGAAGAGGCGAGCTACCGCGGCGATGTCCACGAACTCCTCAAATGGGTCGGCCTCGGCGACCGCATGAACGCCCTGCCGCCGGTACTCTCGGGCGGCGAGAAGCAGCGCGCCGCCATCGCGCGCGCCCTCATCGAACAGCCGGAGATCCTGCTGGCCGACGAGCCGACCGGCAACGTCGATCCGCCGCTCGCGCGCCGGTTGCTACGCCTCTTCCTGGAACTGAACCGGCTCGGCACCGCCGTCGTCATCGCCACGCACGACGTCAGCCTCATGGAGCAGGTAGATGCCCGGCGGATGATCCTGTCGGGCGGAAGGTTGGAAATCCATGACTGAGCCAGCCGGAACGGCCGTCGACGCGGCAATCGCGCCAGGCCTGGAGGCCGTGGCGCCGCCGCCGCGCCGCGCCACGTCGATCGTTCCGGAGCGAAGCGTGGCGGGCAGCGCCCTGGTGCTGGTGATCGCCATCATGACCTTCCTGTCCTGCCTGACGCTCGGCGCCGTCACGCTCGTGCGCGAAGCGGCCTATACTTGGCAGACGCAGATCGCGCGCGAAGCCACGATCCAGATCAAGCCGGCCGACGGCCTCGACATGGACGCGGCGCTGGAAACCGCCTCGCGGCTCGCCTCCGGTTTCGCCGGCGTCAAGTCGGCACGTATCGTCGACCGCGAGGCGACGGCGCGGTTGCTGGAACCATGGCTCGGCAGCGGTCTCGATCTCGACGAACTTCCGGTTCCGCGTCTCGTCATCGTCACCATCGACCAGGACGGCCCTCCCGACTTCGCCGCCATGCGGGCGATGCTGACGGCCGAACTGCCGAGCGCTTCCGTCGACGACCACCGCACATGGGTCGACCGGCTCGTCGCGATGGCGCGCACGACCGTGACGATAGGCGCCGCCGTGCTGGCGCTCATGCTGGCGGCGACGGTGCTGTCCGTCGTCTTCGCGACGCGCGGCGCGATTGCCGGGAACGGCCATATCATCGAGGTGTTGAACTTCGTCGGCGCCGACGCGCGCTTCATCGCCGCCGAGTTCCGCCGGCATTTCCTTGTCACCGCCGCGAAGGGCGCCGCTGCCGGAGGGTTCGCCGCCGTCCTCGTCTTCGCCGGCTTCGCCTGGTGGTCCTCCTCCAACATGGCGACGCCCGAGGCGGACCAGGCAACCGCGCTGTTCGGCAACTTCGCCATCGGCCCGGCAGGCTATGCCGGCGTCGCCCTCGTCGTGCTCGCAGTCGCGGCGCTGACGGCCGCAACGTCCCATGTAACGGTGCTGAAGTACCTGGCCAACATCGAACAGCGACCCGTCGAGCACTGAGGCAATCACGGATGGCGAAAGGTTGTAACCACAAGTTCCGGCTGCGGCGATTTCCCCTGTTCCCACGGCCCTCGGGCGCGGTACGATAAGATAATGACGGGACAGGACCAAATCATCGTCCCGACCGGCGACGGCGGGGAGTGCGCGGCGAAGGCCGCGCGCGGGCGTCGGCGTTCGGCCGTCGGCGCCGCCTGCGTCACTGCCCTCGTCGCGCTCGCCGCATTCGCCGGCGGATTCGCCTGGTTCGCCGACCATGTCGGTGGCCTGGCTACGCCCGCCGAACCGGAGCGCGCGGACGCCATCATCGTATTGACCGGAGGGCAGTCGCGTCTCGGCGCCGCCTTCGACCTGCTCGAATCCGGCAAGGGACAGCGGCTCCTGATCAGCGGCGTCAATCCGGCGGCGCGCGACGAGGACATCCGTGCCGCGGCCGGCGCCGAGAAGGAACTCTTCGCCTGCTGCGTGGACATCGACCACGCCGCGCTCGATACGATCGGCAACGCTGCCGAAGGCGCGAAGTGGGCGGCCAGCAACGACTTCGACCGCATCATCGTCGTGACCAACAACTACCATATGCCGCGCAGCCTGCTCGAGATGCGCCGCTTCCTCTCCGACGCCGAACTGGTGCCCTATCCGGTCGTCAACACGCCGCTGGGCGACGGCGGCTGGATGACCAAGCCGGACGCGTTGCGCGTCCTGTTCACCGAATACACGAAATACCTCGCGGCGCTCGTCCGCGGTCTGGTTCCCCGCGGCGCGGGCGACGAATCCGTCTCCATGGCGAAGGCGGCGAACGACTGATCCGCGCCGATTTTGCTTTTGCGCGGCCATGGTGTAACCAGCGGACGGCCGATCCGTCCGGGACATCCATGCTCCACCTCCGCTCGCTGGCATTCAACGTCGCCTTCTACGTCAACCTGATCGGCCAGATGATCTTCTGGACGCCGTTCTACTTCCTCGCCGAACGCCGGCGCGCCTGGCTGGTGCCGAAAGTGTGGGTCAAGTCGAGCCTGTGGCTGCACCGGGTCATCGCCGGCGCCCGGGTGGAGATCAGCGGCGTCGAGAACCTCCCCGAGGGATCCTACATCCTGGCGCCGAAGCACCAATCGTTCTGGGACGCGATCGCCTTCCTCCCCTACATCCCGGACGCGCTCTACATCCTCAAGCGCGAACTGACCTGGATACCGCTCTTCGGCTGGTACATCTGGAAGATGCGCATGATCCCTGTCGATCGCGGCAGCCGGTCGAAGGCGCTGAGGGCGGTGGTCGCGGCGACGAAGGCGGAGATGGCGCGAAATGCCCGCCAGTTGATCATCTACCCGGAGGGCACCCGCCGGCCGCCTGGCGCCGAGCCGGCCTACAAATGGGGCATCGTCGAACTCTACACGGAACTCGGCGTCCCCGTGGTCCCGGTCGCCCACGCCGCGGGCCTCTACTGGCCGCGCCGCAGGTTCCTCCGCTACCCCGGAACGATCAAGGCGGCTTTCCTGCCGCCGATCCCGGCCGGATTGTCGAAGGAGGAGTTCATGGCCCGGCTGGTCGAGGAGACCGAGAAGGCCAGCGACGCCTTCCTCGTCGAGGCAGCCACCGGCCCGAATCCGCCGCCGATGCCTCCGTCGGCGCGCAAGCGGCTGAAGGAACTTGGCGTCGCCCAATAGTCCCATGAAGTCTACCGCCCGAATCAAGATCGACTCGGCGCAGACAGTTGTTCCTGCCGCAGCGTCAATGTAATCGTTTAACAGCGCGCCTTACAGCGAGAATTCCCGTTGCGGCAAGCGTCGCCGGCTCTTCAAGATACAACTCTTGACTTGAACGCCTCTGTGGAAAGACATTGGCGCGGCATCGCTCGATTCCCGCAAGTCTGACGCAAGGCCTCTGGGATAAGGCTGCACCCTGGTCGACCTGCCGGGAAGGATCGATGGACGACGTCGAAGCGCTGTCGCTGAAGTTCAAGAAGGCCAACCGACGGCCCGACATGCACCGGTCGGCGAAGTGGTCCGGCATCGTCTGTGAGCACACGCGCATCTCCCACCAGAGCGACTACGCATTCGCGTTCACCGGATCGACGCACTACCTGGCCCTGCACGACCTGATCCTGGCCGACGGCAGCATGCTCGTCGACGACCTCAAGCCGATCCCCGGCGGCGACCTGCGCAACAAGATGACCTATGTTCCGCCGCAATGCTCGATCACGGGTTGGGCCAGCCCGGTCGACCGCACCAACAGCTTCACCGTACTCTATTTCGATCCCGCGGCGATCGCCGAGGAGACGGAGCGCCTCTACAGCAGCGCCGACCACGCGCCGCTGATCTACTTCGATGATACGGCGCTGCGCACGACGCTGATCAAGCTCCAGGACGTCCTCACCGACGAAACCGCCGACGACGGACTCTATGCCGAGACGCTCGGGCTCCTCGCGGCGATCGAACTCCAGCGCCTGCAGTCGCGGGGACTGCCCGCATCGGTGAGGAGCCGGGTCGGCGGACTTTCAGCCGGCCAGGAAAAACTCGTCCGCGAGTACATCGAGGACCGGATGGGCGAGGAAATCCGCCTCGACGACCTTGCCGGAGTGGCGAGGCTCAGCCGCTTCCACTTCGCCCGCGCCTTCAAGGCGACGCTCGGCGAGCCGCCACATCGCTACGTCATGAGGCGGCGGATCGAGCGGGCGCAGGATCTCCTCGTCAGGACCTCCCTGCCAGTCAACGACATCGCGAACGCTACCGGTTTCCGCAGCGCCAGCCAGTTCAACCGCGCCTTCAAGGAATTCGTCGGCGTCACGCCGAGTACGTGCCGGCGTACGTCGATCTCCGCCTGAGCGGCGAAAGCAGCGCGCTTTGGCTCACGCAGTCGAGGACGCGACGATCCGTCCGACCTCCTCGAGCCAGTGGTCGCGGATCCCCAGCGCCTCGAGATGGGCGATGGTCGAGGTAACGTAATCCTCGTTCGCACCCGAGACGCCCACGGCGCCCGCGACGCTGGCGGCCGCTTCCGCCGGGTGGAGGTTACCGGCATACTGCCGGTGCGTCCTGTCGACGGTGTAGCAGAGCGCCTCCACCAGCCCCCCTCCGGCGAGGCGGACCGGCAGGAGCCGTTCGACGTAGACGCGGGTGACGAGTTCCCGCCCGCGCAGATATTCCACGACTTCCTCGCGCAGGTCGCCGGGCACGCGATAGGCGAGGCCGACGCAGGAGCCGCCCCGGTCGAGGCCGAGCACCAGACCCGGGCGCTGCTCCGTGCCCCGGTGCACCCAGGAATAGACGCACAGCGACCGCCGGTAGCCGTGCAACCGCGCGCGGCGCGTCTCGACATGGGCAAAACCCGGGCGCCACATCAAAGAGCCGTAGCCGAAAACCCAAAAATCGCCCATATCGCACCGCATCCACCCAACGCGGCCGGTCGCGTCGCCGTTGCCCTAGCGAGACCCGAAGCATGACGTCAAGCGAAGCCAGTCGCCCGAAGGGCAGCCGCAAGTTCCTTTGGCTGACCGTCTTCATCGTGCTTCTGTTCGGCGGCTACAGCGCCGGCTGGTTCTACGTCGCCGACCGGCTGAAGGCCGAGGTGGTATCCTCCGTCGCCCGGATGAACCGGGGCGACATCCGAGTCGAATGCGACAACCCGCAGGTCGGCGGCTTCCCCTTCCGCATCGGCGTGTCCTGCGACCATCTGGGCTACGAGGACGGCGCGCGCCAGTTGCAGGCTTCCGCGGGCGGCTTCCGCTCGCTCGCCCAGGTCTACCAGCCGACCCGCGCCCTCGCCGAACTCGACGGCCCGCTGCACGTCTCCGCGCCGGGCTTGGGCTCGATCCGCCTGGATTGGGACAGGTTGCGCGCCAGCGTCCGTATCGCCAGGCCGCTGCCCGAGCGGGTGTCGGTCGAAGCCGAGGGTCTGACAGGCACCTCGGACGCATCCGGTGCGGCCGCCGTGCTGCTTTTTTCTGCCGACAAGACCGACGGGCATCTCCGCCCCAACGGAACCGACATCGACTGGGCCGGCAGTTTTGCCGGACTGACCATCGACCCGCGCGTCGTCGACGGCCGGATCCTGCCGAGGATGGACGGCAGCGGCGAGGCAACGGTGAAGAACGGCGTCGCGCTGCTGCGCAGCCGGCCCAAGTCGCTGCGCGGACAGGCCGTCGACATCGCGGCGCTCGACCTCGCCTCCGGCGACGCCGGCGTATCGATCAGCGGACCCGTCTCCGTTGCCGAGGATGGGCTGATCGATGCCGACCTCGTCGTCACCGTTCGCGATCCGATGGCGGTCGCCGACGTGCTCGCCACGGCCTTCCCGGAACAGAAAGGCCCGATCCAGCAGGGCTTCATGGGGCTCGCCCTGCTCGGCAGCGAGCCGTCGATGCCGCTGAAGATCGTGCGCGGCAAGGCGACGCTCGGCTTCATTCCGCTGGGCGAGATCCGGCCGCTGAAGTGACCGATCAGGCCGGCTCGGGCGTCCATCCGGGCGCGGCGAGCTCGAAGCTGGCGAAGTCGAAGCCGGGCGCCACCGTGCAGCCGACCAGCGTCCAGTCACCGAGGCTTTGGGCCGTCTGCCACCGATTGGCCGGCACCACGCCTTGCGGCCGCTCGCCGGCGAGGATGTCGGGACCGAGGCGCATCGTCTCGACTTTACCGTCTTCGGCACAGATCGACAGGGAAAGCGGCGCGCCGGCGTGGAAGTGCCAGACCTCGACGGCGTCGACGACGCGGTGCCAGGCGGAGACGTCGCCGCGTTCCAGCAGGAAGTAGATCGCGGTCGAGTGGCCACGCGAACCGCCGCCGGCTGGGTCACGGAACGTCTCCACGTACCAGCCGCCCTCCGGATGGCGCGCCATACCCAGCGCCAAGACGATCTCCGCGGCCGTCATGTCAGAAGACGTCCTTGCGCTTGCGGATCTCGGCAAAAACCTCGGCGTCGCTCGCACCCTCCATGCCGAGATTGCGGCGGATCACCGGGTCGTGCCAGCGCAGGAAGGGATTGGTCGAGAGTTCCTCGCCGATCGTGGTCGGCAGGGTCGGCTCGCCGCGCGCGCGCTGCGCCTCGATGTGCCGGGCGCGTTCCTTCAGCGCCGAGTTGGTCGGATCGACGGAGAGCGCGAAGCGCGCGTTAGCGAGCGTGTATTCGTGGCCGCAATAGACCTTCGTCTCCAGCGGCAGCGCGGCGAGCTTCTTCAGCGATTCGTGCATGACCGGCGGCTTCGCTTCGAACAGGCGGCCGCAGCCGAGCGCGAACAGCGTGTCGCCGGCGAGGGCGACGCCGGTCGCCGGGAAGTGGTAGGTGACGTGTCCGGCCGTGTGACCCGGCGTCGCGATGACGCGCGCGGTCTCGCCGCCGAAGGCGAAGGTGTCGCCGTCAGCCACCATCCGGTCGATGCCCGGAATCTTCGCCGCCTCTGCGGCGGGACCGACGATGGTCAGGCCGAACCGTGCCTTGAGGGCGAGGTTGGCCTCGACATGGTCGGCGTGATGGTGCGTGGTCAGGATATGGGTGGGCTTCCAGCCGGTCCTCTCGACCGCGGCGAGGATCGGCCCTTCCTCTGGCGCGTCGATGAGCGCCGTCTGGCCGCTCTTCGGGTCGTGGACGAGGACGCCGAAATTGTCGCTTCGGCACATGAACTGGTCGATCTGCAAGGTCATGTCGAACTCCTTTGGAAGGCCGGAACCTAAAGCAGATTCGCGACGGATTGTACCTCGGGGACAAGGGGCTGTTCGCGGCGGCCGTCCATGGCGGTCGGTATCGCCCCCTCCGCGATGCTTCGCATGGTCCTCATCCCCCGCTTCGCAGGGGGCCCGCCGAAGGCGGTGGAGGGAGCGTGATCCTCCATCCCCGCGGATTCCGGCAACCCGCCGACTGCGCCGCCGTTCCTTGCATCGAAGGACGCGCGCCGCTACCGTCCGCCGCCATGCACTCCGATATCGTCGACCTGCGCGCTTTCTATGCCTCGCTGCTCGGCCGGCTCGCCGAACGGTCGATCACGCGGGCGCTGTCGTCGATCTGGGCGGCGCTGCCGAACGAGCGGCTGGTCGGCCTCGGCTACGCGCTGCCCTGGCTGGAGCGCTTCGGCGCCGATGCCGAGCGCGTCTTCGCCTTCATGCCGGCGACGCAAGGCGCCGTGGCGTGGCCGCATGGTGGCCCGTGCGCCACGGCGCTGGTCTTCGACGAGGAACTGCCGTTGTTCGATTCCTCGATCGACCGCATGCTGCTGGTCCATTCGCTGGAGCATGCCGAGAACCCGCGCGAGACGCTCAACGAGGTCTGGCGCGTGCTCTCGCCCGCCGGGCGGGTGGTCGTCGTCGTGCCCAACCGGCGCGGCATCTGGGCCCGCTTCGAGCACACGCCCTTCGGCCAGGGACGACCGTTCTCCCGCTCCCAGCTCTCCGACCTGTTGCGCGAGACGAACTTCACGCCGGCGGCGTGGTCGGAGGCCCTGCTCTTCCCGCCGTCGCGACGCCGATGGCTGCTGCAGTCGCACCGCTTTCTCGAGAGCACCGGACGCCGTCTCTGGCCGATGTTCTCGGGCGTGATCGTCGTCGAGGCGCAGAAGCGGCTCTACCAGGGCGTGCCTGTGGCACAGCGCGCGTCGCGCCGGGTCTTCGTGCCGGTCTTCGCCCCGCAGGGAGCGGCGACGCGCTCGGCTCGGGACCACCCAGGGCCCGGGCAGGGCCCCACCACAGCAGGAGCGGCGTGACGCTGCGATTTCGCCGCGATCGCGTGCCATGCCGTACCGCAACGGGAGCCCGGTGGATGCTGGAAGCAATCCTAGCCTGCGTGGGATGCGCGCTCGGCGATCCATCGCTGCCGGCCGGCGGGCCGGTTGCGGTGGATGTCGAACTCGTCCTGGCGGTCGACGTCTCGCGCTCGATGGACGCGAGCGAACTTGCGCTGCAAAGGGCCGGCTATGTCGCTGCGCTGACCGATCCGTCCTTCGCCGAGGCGGTACGCTCGGGCACCCACGGACGCATCGCGCTCACCTATTTCGAGTGGTCGGACACGATTCACGAGGCGTCGCGCGTCGGCTGGAAAATCGTCGACGGCCCGGAAAGCGCGGCAGCCTTCGCCGCGGCGATCCCGACGACCGAGCCCGGGCGGACGCTCGGCACCTCGATCTCGGCGGCGATCGCCCACGCCGCCACGCTGTTCGACGGCAACGGCGTCGACGGCGATCGTCTGGTCGTCGACGTCTCGGGCGACGGTCCCAACAACAAGGGCGCGCCGGTCGACCTCGCCCGCGACGCCGCTGTGGCGCAGGGCATCGTCGTCAACGGCCTGCCCATCCTGCTCAGCCCGTCGCGCACCTTCCGCGAGCTCGACCGCTATTACGCCGAATGCGTGACCGGAGGACCGGGGGCCTTCGTGCTGCCGGTGAACGGCATCGCCGAGTTCGCCACGGCGATCCGGCGCAAGCTCATCCTCGAGGTGAGCGGGCTATCCGTCCTGCCGCTGCCGGCAGCAGCGCGCGAGCCGATCGACTGCCTCAAGGGAGAACGTGACGATCGCTTCGCCCCGGACCCGGCGCTCGAAGGCAGCGAGGGGTAGCCTGCCCGCGAAGCGCGCGCCTTACGTTCCGGTGCGCGACAACACCTGCTCGGCGCCCGGGCTGCTCCTGACGAACTCGTAGGGCGTCGTCTGGTAGACCTGGTTGATCCAGTTGCCGAAGAGCAGATGCGCGTGCGAGCGCCAGCGGTTCAGCGGCGGGCGCGACGGATCGTCGTCGGGATAATATTCGTGCGGGACGGCGATCGGCACGCCGGCCGCCACGTCGCGGTCGTACTCCTCCTTGAGCGAGGTGGAATCGTACTCGATGTGGTTGAACATGTAGAGCCGGTTGCCGGCCTTCTCCGACAGCAGGCAGGGGCCGGTCTCGTCCGACTCCATGAGCAACTCCAGGCCCGACTCCGGGCGGATGTCGGTCGCCCGTACCTCCGTCCAGCGCGACACCGGGATGGCGAAATCGTCCGAGAAGCCGGCGAGATAGGGCGAGGCGGGCGCGTGGTTGCGGTGGCGGTAGACGCCGAACGCCTTATTCTCGAGCGTGTACTTGGGCACGCGGTGGAAATGCCAGGCGGCGGCCATCGCGCCCCAGCAGATGAAGAAGGACGAGTGCACGTTCGACGTCGTCCAGTCGAGGATGCGCGTCAGTTCCTCCCAGTAGGTGACCTCCTCGAAGGGCAGCAGCTCGATCGGCGCGCCGGTGACGATGAAGCCGTCGAACCTGCGGTCGGCCACCTCCTCCCAGGTCTGGTAGAAGGTGATGAGATGGTCCTCGGAGGTATTCTTGGCCTTGTGCGTGCCGATGCGCACCAGGGTCAGCTCGACCTGCAGCGGGGTCGCGCCGATCAGCCGCGCGAACTGTGCCTCGGTGCGCACCTTGTTGGGCATGAGGTTGAGCAGCCCGATCTGCAGCGGCCTTATGTCCTGCCGCAGCGCCGTCCGCTCGTCCATGACGGACACGCCCTCGCGCACGAGCACGTCGCGGGCGGGAAGATGATCGGGGATCTTGATCGGCATCTTGCGCAAACTCCAAAACAAAGACCGGCGGCGGGATCGCGGCCGGTCCAGCGGATTTGCGTTGAACGGCCCTTTAGCGACTTGTTTAACGTGGCTGCAAGCCGACCGGCCAAATCACCACGGAACCGGCTCGCTTTTAGGCCCGGCCGGCCTTTGCGTCAACGGCGAAAGCTTGGTAGAGGCGTGGCGGCCAAACGGATGGACCTCCCATGACCAGTGCAGCGACGCCCCAGCCGAGACCCGGCGTGATGGACATCGACGCCTACGTGCCGGGCAAGAGCGCGGCGCCGGCGGGCGTGGCCAAGGTCTACAAGCTGTCGTCCAACGAGAATCCGCTCGGCGCCTCGCCGAAGGCCATCGACGCGGCGAAGGCCGTCGCCGAACGCCTGGAACTCTATCCCGACGGCGCGGCGATGCGGCTGCGCCAGGCGATCGCCGAGACGCATGGGCTCAACGTCGCCAACATCATGTGCTTCAACGGCTCCGACGAGGCGCTGGCGCTGCTCACCCGCATCTATGTCGGGCCGGGCGACGAGGGCATCTACACCGAGCACGGCTTCCTCGCCTACAAGATCTACATCCAGGGCGTCGGCGCCACGCCGGTCGTGGCGAAGGAGAGCGACGAGACGGCGAATGTCGACGCCATCCTCGCCGCCGTGACGCCGCGCACGAAGATCGTCTTCCTCGCCAACCCGAACAACCCGACCGGCACCTATCTGCCGATCGACGAGGTACGCCGCCTGCATGCGGCCCTGCCCGGAAACGTACTGCTGGTGATCGACGCGGCCTATGCCGAGTTCGTCCGCCGCAACGACTACGAGGCCGGCGTCGAGCTGGTCTCGGGCGCGAAGAACGTCGTCATGACGCGCACCTTCTCCAAGGTCCACGGCCTCGGCGGGGCGCGCATCGGCTGGCTCTACGCGCCCGCCGCGATCGTCGACGCGCTGGCGCGGGTGCGCGATCCGTTCAACGTCAACGCGGTCGCCATCGAGGCAGGCGTCGCGGCGATGCGCGACCGCGGCCACGTCGAGCGTTCCGTCGCCCACAACGGCCAGTGGCTCGGCTGGGTCACCGCCGAGCTCGGCGCGCTCGGGCTGCGCGTGACGCCGAGCGTCGGCAACTTCATCCTGATCCACTTCCCCGAGGCGGCGAAGCAGTCGGCCGCGCTCGCCGACGAGTATCTCTCCGCCCGCGGCTTCATCCTGCGCCGGGTGTCGGCCTACGGCTTCCCCAATGCGCTGCGCATGACGATCGGCAGCGAGGACGCCAATCGTGGCGTCGTCGCCACCCTCGCGGAATTCCTGAAGGCCTGACGATGTCCGAAGTCCTGTTCGACAAGGTCGCCCTGATCGGCATCGGCCTGATCGGCTCCTCGCTCGCGAGGGTAATCCGCCGCGAGAATCTCGCCGGCCACGTCGCCATCGCCACGCGCAGCCCAGCGACGCTTGCCCGCGCCGAAGAACTCGGCCTCGGCGACGGCTACACGACCGACATGGCCCACGCCGTCCGCGACGCCGACCTGGTGGTGGTGTCGGTGCCGGTCGGATCGTCGGAGGAAGTGGCGAAAGCCATCGCGCCGGCGCTGAAGAAGGGCGCCATCGTCACCGACGTCGGCTCGACCAAGGCCTCGGTGATCGCGCAGATGCAGCCGCATATCCCGGAAGGCGTGCACTTCATCCCCGGCCATCCGCTGGCGGGCACGGAGAAGTCGGGCCCCGACGCCGGCTTCGCCGAGCTGTTCAAAAACCGCTGGTGCATCTTCACGCCGCTGCCGGGCACCGACCCGGTCGCGCTGGAGAAGCTGTCCGAATTCTGGCGCCGCTGCGGCTCCAACATCGACACGATGGACGCCGCGCATCACGACATGACGCTAGCCATCGTCTCGCACCTGCCGCACATCATCGCCTACAACATCGTCGGCACGGCCGACGACCTGGAGACGGTGACCAAGTCGGAAGTCATCAAGTACTCGGCCTCGGGCTTCCGCGACTTCACCCGCCTCGCCGCCTCCGACCCGACCATGTGGCGCGACGTCTGCCTGTACAACAAGGACGCCATCCTCGAGATGCTGGCGCGCTTCTCGGAGGACCTCGCCTCGCTGCAGCGCGCCATCCGCTGGGGCGACGGCGACAAGCTGTTCGACCTGTTCACGCGCACCCGCGCCATCCGCCGCTCGATCGTCGAGGCCGGCCAGGACACCGACGCGGCCGACTTCGGCCGCCAGGCCGTCGAAAAGGCGGAAGCGAAGGCCGCCGAACCCGCCCCGGCCTCGAACTGAGCGAGCGCGCGGTGGGCCTGACCTATGCCAGGAGCACGCCGAGCGTGATGGTGAGCTGCGCCGCGTAGTACGCCACCCATACGATGATGCGCATGGCGAGCCGGTTCGGCGAGACGCCGGAGGTGAGGAAACGCTCGGCGGCGAGGATCGCGTCGGAAGCCATGAACAGAATGGCGCCGGCGAGGATCCAGTAGTTGTCGAGCGTCAGCGCCGAGAGCCCCATCATCAGGATCGCGAGGCCATAGGCCAGCACCGGCAGGCGCAGCGACGGGCCGACGCGCGGCAGGAGCACGATCATCATGGCCAGCATGAAGCCTGCCATCAGCGCGGCAACGACCGTGCGCCAGAGATCGGCGACGAGCAGTCCGTAGCCGCCGCCGGCGAGCGAAAACAGCGCGATGTAGAGGAGATGGGCGACGAGGAAGCTCGCCAGCCCGCCGAGGAAGGCGCGCTCGCCGTTGCGCGACAGGAAGGCGTCGCCGGCCGACGACAGCAGCAGGCCGCCGGTGAGAAGGAACGGCCCGCCTCGCACCGCGGAAAGGATGGCCAGCATCAGGATCGACGCGGTCTTGACCGCCGAGCGCGCCAGCGACACCCGCGCCTCGACGATGAACAGGTAGAGGGCGGCCGCCGCGAACGAGAACAGCAGCGTCGCGTTCGCGGTCTCTTCGATTCCTCCCGGGAACGGCATCATGCGGAAGCCCCTTCGCTCTGGGCGCGTGGCGACTCGCCCGTCCGTCGCCGGAACAGCATGGATTTCGCCGCCAGTACCGCGCCGGACGTGATCAGTACGCAGGCGGCAAGCACCGTCGGGGTCGGCTCGGCGAAGCCGGTGACGATCAGCGCCAGCGTCGAGAGCAGCGGCGCCGCGTAGCTCGCCGCGCCGAGCACCTGGATGTTGCCTTTCTTGACGCCGACATCCCAGGCGTAGAACGCCGCGCCGACCGGCATCAGGCCGAGCCCGACGACAGCCAGCCATTCGCCGGCGTTGGCCGGCAGGACGGTCTCCTCGAGCGCCAGATGGCAGACGAGCGACAGCGCCGACGTCGCCGCGCAGAACCAGGTGACGACGCTGGTCGGCACCGCCGGGAAGCGGCGCGACAGCAGCGAATAGGCGGACCAGACGAAGGCGCAGACGCCAGCCATCAGATAGCCGAAGGTGTATTGGCCGTCGAAGGCGATGCCGCCGCCCTTGGTGACGATGAGCGCGGTGCCGGCAAGGCCGAGCGCGGCGCCGGCGACATGGTGCCACTGCAAGCGCTCGCCGGGCATCAGCGCCGAGCCGAGCACGATGAGCAGCGGCCATAAATAGGCGATCAGGCTCGCCTCGACGGCCGGCGCGTGGCGGAGCGCGGTGAAATAGAAGAAATGGTAGCCGAACAGGCCGGCGATGCCGATCACCCAGACCTGGGCCGGGATCCGGACCCTTTCCCGCGGCGGCGCGACAACGCTCATGGCGAGGCCGACGCCGGTGCCGATGGCGAAGGTGATGGCCGACAGCAGGAACGGCGGCACGTCGCCGGACGCGTCCGTGAACAGCGCCAGCAGCGCCCACATGGCGACGGCGGAAAAGCCGATCAGCGTTGCGCGTCCCATCGTCGTCGTCCCTCGCGGGGCGCGCGACGGGCGGCCCCTTATTCCCGTGATTCCAGCCGCCGCGCGGTGAGGGTGATCGTGCCGATCTGCGTGCCGACGGTGGCCTGGATGGGCGCATATATGCCGGTTTTGCCGAGCGGCGCAAACGTCACGGTGATCTCGCCGTGATCGCGCAGCCAGGCGATGGACTTGTTGCCCGGACGGTACCCGGCAACGGGCACGAAACGGGCGTCGCAGGTCACGGCCTCGCCGCTGTAGGCATCCGTCTCGACCTCGTTCCGCCGGCCGGCGCCGAGTTTCAGGTCGGCGCGCAGCTCGCCGTCGAAGACGCTGACGGTGCGCCCGCAGACGTCGTCGAGGCCCTTGGCGCGGACCAGCACGGCCGAGACCGGATCGGTGACCGACGCCAGGTGCTTTCGCGCCACGGGAACCCAGTCCTTGCCGCGCTTCTTCAGCGGCGGCTCGTTGACGACGCCGGAGACGCGGCCGCCGGAGAACGACAGCGCGGTCCTCTTGTCCTTGCCGCCGCTGGTGTAGAAGACCGAATAGCCCTCGGGGCGGGGATTCCTCCCGGAGAATCGGCCGTTGACCGTCACCGACGCGGTCGTGCTGTCGAAGATGCGCGCGAGTCCGGCGCTGGACAGCGTGCCCTCCATGGCGAAGCGGTCGTCCTTGAAGCTGCTGCGGAACGTGGAACTCGCCACCGGCAGGCCGTAGAAGGAGACGACATACTCGCCGTAGAACGCGGCGGCTTCGTCGTCGACCCGGCCGTTCGGCGCGTCCTTCGGCGGCGTGACGGTAACGACGAGTGCAAGGAAAAGGGACTGGGCAAGGCCGGCCATGGCGTCTCCGGACGACGAAAGCACCGCAACGGCGGTGTGCGAGCCCCTCTCCCTCTTGCACACGGCAAATGCGGCGCCAGTATGAACTCGGCCTTGCGGCGCGGCGCGACGGGAGAGCTTGCGCTTGACGCCCCGGCCAAATGCAACTATGGAACGCCAACTTTTTCCATGAGGCCGCATGACGAGACCGCGCGCCGTACTCAGGTGCGTCTCGATCGATATGGCCCGAAGACCGAAGGTACGCGAACATGTCCCGCGCTTGTGAACTGACCGGCAAGGCCGTGCTTACCGGCAACAATGTGAGCCACGCCAACAACAAGACCAAGCGCCGCTTCCTGCCGAACCTGGTCAGCGTCACGCTGATGTCGGAGGCGCTGAACCAGAACGTGCGCCTGCGCATCTCGGCCAACGCGCTGCGTTCGGTGGAGCATCGCGGCGGCCTCGACGCCTTCCTCGCCAAGGCCGACGAGACGGAGCTGTCCCAGCGCGCCCGCCTGCTGAAGAAGCAGGTCGTCAAGAAGCTCGCCGAACAGGCCGCCTGATACCTTCCAGGCGGGGGACGACCGCCTTACCCGAGCCTGCCGACCGCAAAGATCGCGGGCTCACTGGTTCCATCACCCAGGATAAAAAAATGCAATCCTCTGCCCGTTTCCTGCCCTTCGTGGCGGCCATGGCACTCGTCGTGGTCGCGTCCAACGTGCTCGTGCAGTTCCCCGTAGAGGGGCAACTCGGCGGCCTCAACCTCGCCGACCTGCTCACCTGGGGCGCTTTCACCTATCCCTTCGCCTTCCTCGTCACCGATCTCGCCAACCGCCGCTACGGGGCTGCGGTTGCGCGGCGCATCGTCTTCGTCGGCTTCATGGCGGCCGTGGTCTGCTCGATCGTCGTGCCGCCGCTCTTCTTCCGCCTCGGCCTGATCGAATTCGAGACCGCAGCCGACCGGCTGGTGCGCATCGCCGCCGCGTCCGGAACGGCCTTCCTCGTCGGACAGTTGCTCGACGTGGCGGTGTTCAACCGCCTGCGCCGGCAGAGCTGGTGGCGGGCGCCGGTGCTGAGTTCCCTGTCGAGTTCGGTGGTCGACACGGCGGTCTTCTTCTCGATCGCGTTCGCAAGCACCTTCGCCTTCGTCGGGCCGGACGACGCCTTCGCCCTGGAAAACGCGCCGCTGCTCGGCGTCTTCGGCGTCGAGGCCCCGCGCTGGGTCTCGTGGGCGATCGGCGATCTCGGCGTCAAACTGGCGATGGCGCTGCTGGCGCTGATCCCCTACCGGCTGATCGCCGCGCGGTGGAGCCAGCCGGCGACGGCCTGACGACGTGATCCCCTGGGAGCATCTCGACACCGCGAGACTGCCCGACGGCAGCGGCGAACTGCGCCTCAAGCGCCGCGGCAATGAGTTCTCCATCATGCTCGGCGCCAACGAGCTGATGAACAGCCGCCTCTCCGGCTCGGAGGAGGCGCTGGCCCGCCTTGCCTGCGCGAAGATCGGCGGCCGCCGCAACCCGCACGTTCTCATCGGCGGGCTGGGCATGGGCTTCACCTTGCGCGCCGCCCTCGCCGTTCTCGGCCAGGATGCGCGGATCGCGGTGGCCGAACTCATTCCCGAAGTGGTCGCCTGGGCGCGCGGACCGATGGCGGAGGTCTTCGCCGGCTGCCTCGACGACCCGCGGGTCGCCATCCGCGAGACCGACGTTGGTACGCCGATCAAGGCCGGCGCCGCGACCTATGACGCGATCCTGCTCGACGTCGACAACGGCCCGGAAGGGCTCACCGTCGCGGCCAATGACCGCCTCTACGACCATGGCGGCCTCGCCGCGGCGCGCCGGGCGCTGAAGCCGGGCGGCGTGCTGGCGGTATGGTCGCAAGGGCCGGACGCCGGCTTCACGCGGCGGCTGCGCGATTCGGGCTTCGCCGTCGAGGAGGTGAAGGCCAGGGCCGGCCGCGGCCGCGGCGCCCGCCACGTCGTCTGGCTGGCGACGAACGGCCTGGCGAAGGGGCGCTGAGGAAGCGGCGACGAAAAAAGCCGCTCAGTCCTCGTGCATGCGGAATTCCAGGTAGAGGTTCCGTTGCAGCATCGAGTGGTTGTCGTCGGACATCAGCGACACCATGACGGCACCGTCGGCGCGCTGCCAGACGTCCATCGCTTCCATGTTGTCGATCTGGTAGCCCATGTCGGCGCTCATCAGCACGGGGCCGTCGGCGACCGCGCCCCTGGAAATCGACTCGCCGTAGATGCGGCGCAGCCGCATCGCCACGCCGTCGGCCATGGTGAAGCGCCGCTCGAGCAGCAGCAGGTCCCCGTCCGGCAGGAAGGCGCCGTCGGTGATGTCGAAATCGCCGTCGCGCTTGACGGTGAAGACGCCCTTGTTCGGGCCTTCGATGATGGCGGCGAAGACGTCGCCCTTCTTGTCGATGCTGCGCTCGGCGACGATCACCAGGCCGCCCTCGTGTTGGCCGTAGGGATGCGCCCGCGTCACCGTCTCAAAGCCTTTGTTCTGGCGTAGCTCGTAAGCCGGCACCAGGAACGGCACCTCGTTGAACGCCGGACCCATGCCGGCGGGATCGATGCGGTACTGGGCGATCCGGTGATTGCGCTCGAAGCCGACGGTGGCGATGCCGTCCTTGACGTCGAGCCCCTCGGCGTCGACTTCCCACTTGCGGTCGACGGGCGCGCCGCTGGCGTCGACCATCTGCTGCATTCGGAAGCCGGAAAGACCCGCCGGGCGGCCCTCCGCGTCGCGGGCGACGCTGCCGAAGAACCAGAAGCCGGTGTCGGCGACGCCGATGAAGGCCGCGCCGGGCTCGATGAAGCGGAAAGACGAGAGCGCGCCGAAATCGCCGGCCGACGACGTCATCTCGAGACCGCCGACGAACTCGAACGGGCCGAAATTCTTCTCCTCGCTGCCGATGCGGAACTGGGTGATCGGCCGGGCCGCGACTTCCACCGCCTCGACCGGCGCGCCCGCCGCGGCCGGAGCGACTGAGCCCGCCAGCGCCACGACGATGGCTGCGAGAACACCGCGGACGCGCCCCCGGACGTTCTTCATCCGGCCCGCCTCATGCCGCCGCGCCGCGTGTCGCGCGGCGTCTCTTCGGCAAACAGGGCCGCAAGCTGCTCGGTCATGGCGCCGGCCAGTTCCTCGGCGTCGACGATGGTCACGGCGCGGCGATAGTAGCGGGTGACGTCGTGGCCGATGCCGATGGCGAGCAGTTCGACCGGCGAGCGCGTCTCGATCAGTTCGATGACGGCACGCAAATGCCGCTCGAGATAGTTGCCCGGATTGACCGAAAGCGTCGAATCGTCGACCGGCGCGCCATCCGAGATCATCATCAGGATCTTGCGCTGCTCTGGCCGGGCGATCAGCCGGTTGTGCGCCCACAGGAGCGCCTCGCCGTCGATGTTCTCCTTGAGCAGGCCCTCGCGCATCATCAGGCCAAGGTTGCGCCGCGCCCGGCGTAGCGGCGTGTCGGCCGACTTGTAGATGATATGGCGGAGATCGTTGAGCCGGCCGGGACTGGCCGGCTTGCCGTCCTTCAGCCACTTCTCGCGGGCCTGTCCGCCCTTCCAGGCGCGGGTGGTGAAGCCGAGGATCTCGACCGAGACGCCGCAGCGTTCCAGCGTGCGCGCCAGGATGTCGGCGCAGGTCGCGGCGACCGTGATCGGCCGGCCGCGCATCGAGCCGGAATTGTCGAGCACCAGCGTCACCACCGTGTCGCGGAACTTGGTGTCGCGCTCCTGCTTGAAGGAGAGCGGCTGCATCGGGTCGATGACGACGCGCACCAGCCGCGCGGGGTCGAGGTAGCCCTCCTCGAGGTCGAAGTCCCACGAGCGGTTCTGCTGCGCCATCAGCCGGCGCTGCAGCCGGTTGGCGAGCCGCCCGACGACGCCCTGCAGGTTGGCGAGCTGCTTGTCGAGGAAGGCGCGCAGCCGGTCGAGTTCCTCCTCGTCGCACAGTTCCTCGGCGCCGACCGTCTCGTCGAAGGCGCTGGTGAAGACCTTGTAGTCGATCTCCTTGGGCAACTGCGTGAACGGGTGCTCGGGCCGCTTCGATTCGCCCGGCGTCTCGGCGTCGGCGTCATCATCGTCGGCGATCTCGTCGGTGTCCGAGTCGGAGGCCTCGGTCTCGCCCGCCTGCTGGTCCTCGGTGGAGGATTCGCTGTCCTCGGAACGCGAGTCCTCGGAGCCGGAATCGTCCTCGCCGCCCTCCTCGCTCTGCTCCTCGCCCTGCGGCTGGTCGTCGGCCTGCTCCTCGGCGTCCTCGCTCTCTTGGTCGTCGCCGAGTTCCTCGGCCATCTCCATCGAGGCGAGCATGTCGCGGACGATTCGGGCGAAGGCCTGCTGGTCGTCGAGCTTGTCGGAAAGGCCGTCGAGGTCGGCGCCGGCCTTCTCCTCGACCCAGTCGCGCCAGAGGCCGACCATGCGCTCGCCGCTCTTCGGCACGGAGCGGCCGGTGAGCTTCTCGCGCACCATCAGCGCGATCGCCTCCTCGATCGGCGCGTCGGCTCGGTCGGTGACGTCGGCGAGATTGGCCTTGGCGTACTTGTCTTCCAGCATCGAGCCGATGTTGTCGGCGACGCCGAGCATGGCGCGCGAGCCGATCGCCTCGACGCGCGCCTGTTCCACGGCGTCGAAGACCGCTCGGGCCTGCTTGCCTTCCGGCGCCAGCTTGGTGTGAATCCTGAGATCGTGGCAGGCGCGCTTCAGCGCCATCGAATCGCCGAGGCCGCGGGTCACCGCGATGTCGGTGCGCGACGGCTTCTTGGGAAGCTCGGGCAGGCGGGCCCGGTTTCCGGCCAGCGCCGGCCGTTCCTTGGCGAAGGCAACCTCCATCTCGTTGTCGCCCGAGATGGCGCGCATGCACACCGTCACCGCGCGCTTGAAGACGTCGCTGTCGTTGCCGCCCTTCGGCTTGTTGCGTGTATTGTCTCCGGGACCCGCCATCGCTTCCCCGGCCTACCCCAGAACCACGTTGGCCGAGCTCTCAGGCAGTTCCTCGCCGAAGGCGCGCTGGTAGAACTCGGCCACCACGGCGCGTTCTAGTTCGTCGCACTTGTTGAGGAATGTCAGCCGGAAGGCCATGCCGATCGAGCCGAAGATTTCCGCGTTCTCGGCCCAGGTGATCACCGTGCGCGGGCTCATCACCGTAGATAGGTCGCCGTTGATGAACGCCTGGCGCGTCATGTCGGCGACGCGGACCATCTTGCTGACGATGTCCCTGCCCTTGTCGTGGCGGTAGTGCTTGGCCTTGGCCAGCACAATCGCGACCTCGTTGTCGTGCGGCAGATAATTGAGCGTGGTCACGATCGACCAGCGGTCCATCTGCGCCTGGTTGATC
>CAYJMY010000004.1:0-25876 GCA_964371125.1 uncultured Mesorhizobium sp.
GCACGGCGGCGCCTCCCAGGCGTTGCGCCGCCTGGTCGACAAGGCGCGCGCCGCGGACGAGGGCCGCACGTTGCGCCGCGCCGCAGCCGAGGCCGCCTACCGGTTCATGTCGGCGACGGCCGGGGACCTGCCCGGCTTCGAGGAAGCGTCGCGCGCGCTCTTCGCCGGCGACGAGGCGCGTTTAACGGCGGAAACCGCCGGCTGGCCAGCCGATATCCGCGACCATGCCTTGCGCATGTCGCGCCTCGGCGCCTGAGCTCGCCGCCCGGCGCCGGCCTATGCGTCGCCGCCTGCCGCGAACGAAATGGATGTCTCAGTTCGCGCCTTCGAGGATCTGCTCGACGAGGAGCCTGAGGAGCAGTTTCGATTGCGACGGCGGCAGCACGCCGGAAAGCTCGGTCCAACCGTCGCCGATCATGGCGCGCGCCTCCTGCCGGCAGCGTTCGATCACGCCGGAATCCGCGACGAGGCGGCAGGCCTCGGCCTGCGTGTCCGGCGTGAAGACGGCCGGATCGGTGGAGAGAATCGCCCACAGGCGGCCGCGGCCGGCGGCGGGGAGGGCCTTCAGCGCGCGCAGCACCACATAGGTGAGCCGGCGCTCGCGGACGTCCTCGCCGGTCTCCTTGCCCCACTTTTCGCCGCCGGTGAAATTGTTGGTGTCGTCGACGATCTGGTAGGCGATGCCGGCGGTCTCGGCGTAACGCATGCAGATTTCGGTCGTGTGCTCGTCCGCGCCAGCGATCATGCACAGCACTCCGGTGAGGGCGCGGATCGGGGCGGCGGTCTTCAGCGCATAGGTCTGCAGGGAGACCTCGAGGCGTCCGTCGAGGTCGGCGAGGACGGCGGCGTCGCCGACCCAGCGCTCGGTGTCGAGGTCCTGCGCCTGGCCGAAATGCGCGCGGACGAACAGGTCGAAGGAGATCCGGTAGATCGCCTCGCGTTGCGCCGTATCGAGGTTGGGATTGCGCGCCACCGTCAGCAACGGCAGGAAGTAGAGCGCGTTGCCGGCGTTGATGGTCGCCGGCTCGCCGAAGATGGTGTGGATGGCCGGGCCGCCGCGGCGCAGCGCCGAGCGGTCCTCGATGTCGTCGATCATCAGCGAGCCGGCGTGGAGCAGCTCGGGGATGACGGTCACCAGTTCCTCGTAGGGTTCGACCGGACTGCCGAGCGCGCTGAGCATGAGAACGCCGAACACCGAGCGCCAGTGCTTGCCGCCGCGCTCGAGCAGCGTCCATGCCGGCGCGCTGACCAGCCGCGTCAGCGCCTCGGCGTCGTAGCGCCCGCGCGGCGCGCCGGCTGCCGCGGCCAGCCATGCGTCGTCGAGACGACGCGGCAGGAAGCCGGCGATGAGAGCGTCGATGCGGTCGATCCATTCGTCGCGGAAGCGATCGAAGTCGGTGGGGAAAGCGTAGCCGTAGAGCTCGAGATGGGCGCGGCCCGCCGCGGGTCGGCCGCCAACCGTTCCGCTGACTATCCCGGCGCCTTCCCACACCGCCGTCGGGATGCCGTAGATCGGGATCTCGCAATTGTCTTGGGCCGGATCGAAGACGATGTCGGCGTCGAGCTCGGGAATGACGATGCGCCAGGAGACAGGGTAGCTCGCGTGGGTGCGGTCGCTGCGCCAGCGGCGCAGTTCGCCGCCGCCGACTGTCTCGATCAGGCGTGGCTCGGCGCCCTTCTCGAACCACACGGCGCCGGCCTTGCCGATCTCGCGCGTCGTCATGTCGATCGCCACCGAGACGAGCAGGTCGTTGCCGTCGTTTAGGTTGATCGCCAGCCATGCCCATCCCAGCATGTGGCCGTTCTCGGCGTGCGGCTCGAACCAGCCGTGGCCGCCCCACTGATGGTCGAACCAGACCCGGCCGGTGACCGGTTCGCCGCCGATATCGCCGACAAGCTCGACCCGTGGGCAGCTGGCGTATTCCATGAGGCCGACGCTGCCTTCCGCGCCGATCCGCGAATCGCGGAACCAGTTCGTCGCCGGCCTGAGTTCGAACCGGCAATGGCGGTCGTCGCCGGGAAGGTCGAAGGCGACTTCGATCAGGCCGGGGCCGGCCTGGCGCAGGGAAAAATGGTCGAAACGGTGGTCGAGCGCCGTGCGTGACGCTTCGACGCCCGCCGCGGAGACGACGACCGGCGCGCCCGGACCGCAGGACAGGATCTCGTCGACATAGGCCTCGGCCATGGCCTTGGGCACGCCGCCTTTCAACAGGTCGGCGAGCGCCTCGCGGCCGAAGGCGCCGGCCATCTCCTCGCTCGCCAGGCTGGTGACGTGCTGCGTCCCGGCAGCGGGATCGGTCACGGATATCAGCAGGAACCAGCCGTCCTTCCCGGCGCCGCTGCGGGCGCGGCGGCGGAAGAGGAGCAGAACGAGGTTGCGCCGGCCGGTCGATGCGCCTTCGAAGCCGCCCTGGCAGTACCACCATTCGGTATCGGCCTCGCCATGCGGCGAAAGGTCGAGGCGCTCCCTGGAATCGGCGGCCTCGGGGCGATACGACTCGGAATCCAAGGCGGTCCTCCGGACTGTCCTATCCATGATCGGACGCCGCGATCAACGGCTCGTTCGCCACGCGGGGAGAAGTCCCGCAAAGGCGACCCGCAGCGACAGCCGCGCCAAAGAAGGGGAACGTCGGGGCGGCATCGCGCCCATGGTCAGTTCCGTGAAATCGTAGCAGAAATCCTGATTGCACGCGAAACGGCGGATAAGGCGCTCCAGGACGGAAAGGTAAGAGCACATCCGCATCAGAACCCATGAATCCCGGTAGGTCGATGCCATCTCCCTGGTGAAGTCACGCTGGTAGGAGGCGAGCGCCGCAGCGATATTTCCGCGCCCGAGCAGCGCGGGTGCGAGGCGCTCGCCGACGAGCATTCCCGCATACATGGCGTAGAAGATGCCCTCGCCGAGGGCCGGGTTGATCATCGACGCCGCATCGCCGACCAGCGCTGCGCGACGGGTCGGAAAGGCAAGTGCGGGGCGTTCCGAGCCGAGCGGCAGGATCGCGGTGCGGATATCGCGCGGTGCGCTTTGCACGTCGTCGCCGAGATACGCGCAGTAGCGTTCGAGAAGCGTCCCGAACTTGACGCCGCTGGCCTTGTACGCGTCGACCGAGACGCCCAAGCCGATGTTGGCCTTACCCTTTCCGTCCCGGAACACCCAGCCGTATCCAGGGTTCGGCATGTCTTCCAGAATATCGATCCGCTGACACCCGTCATGGTCCTTCGTCACGTCGACATAGGCGCGCACGGCGATCGCGGTGTTCCGGTCGCTGTTGAACGGCTGCCCCAGCAACCGTCGCACGCGCGACCGGGCGCCGTCGGCGCCGATCAGCGTCTGGCTCGTGATCTCGCGGCGCGCGTCGCCGCGTGCGAGCGTCAGGCTCCAGAGGCTGCCGGTCCACTCCGCATTTTCGAGGTTCCATCCGGTGAAGTCGGTCGCCCCCCGCTGCAGCGCCGCCCGGACGAGTGCATCGTCGAACTCAAGGCGCGTGATCACATAGCCGAGCGGCGAAGGACGAACAGACTTCTCCGTGTCGATGGCGACACGCGCCTTGTCGTGAAAGTTGATGCTGATCTTCGCCAGGCGGTCGTGACCGTCGAGCGTGTGCGACAGGTCGAGGCGACGCAGGACGTCGATGACGCCCACGCCGAGGCCGTCGCCGCAGCACTTGTCCCGCGGAAAGGTCTCGCGGTCGATGAGGGCGATGCCGTCCGCGCCTGAAAGGAGCAGGGAATGCGCCGCGCATGATCCGGCCGGTCCCGCTCCGACGATTGCCGCCTGATACTGCGCCGCCAACTGCACCACCCGAAATGAATTCCCCGCGCTGCTTAAGCACGGGAAAAATGGCGGGTAAAGGCCGGGAACCGCGGCGAAGGCCCACGCAGCGGTCGCTTGCGGCCGGTTGCGAGCGCGCGAATCAGGCTGAAGGCGCGCCGGGATCAGCCACGAGGCGCTCCGGGCTGCGGGGGGAGGTCACGCCCCTTCGACGACGGCAAAACCCTCGAAGTTCGGGTGGCCGACATAGAGGACCTTGCTCCGGCCGGCATTCCTGTGTGCGGCGCGGAAATTTTCCGACGTCGTCCAGGCGCGGAAATCGGCCTCGCTGTCCCAGACCGCGTGGGAGGCGAACAGCGTGTAGCCCTCGTCCTCGTCGACCGGGCCACGCAGGAGCTGGAACGCGCGAAAGCCCTTCATCTCGGAAAGGGTGGAATCGCGGTTCTTCCAGACGGCTTCGAAGGCTTCTTCCGAGCCCTTCTGGACCTTGAAGCGGTTCATGGCGATGTACATTCAGGCTTCCTTTCCTGCGCGTTTGTGCCGCGCTCGCTGCTGGTGGCGGTTGGTCCCGACGTCCGGGAAGGGCAGGACGCCCGCCGCGGACGAGGGATCGTAGGGTCCCCGCGGGTGGGGACCCGATTGTTCGCAGGGATTCGGCATGTAGCGGGAAACCTCCGTCACAAAAGCGTCGCCGCGCGGCCGTTCGAGGCTGCAAAAGAGGCGGCGGAACTCGGGCAGCAGCCCGTCGCCGCGCGCCGCAGCCAGGCGGTCGAAGGCGAGGCCCGCCGCGACGCTGGCGCGATGCAGGTCGTGCGGGCTCATGTGCCGAACTCGATGCCGGCCTTCGTCGCGGTGGACAGCCTGCGCATGCAGTCGGCCGGCTCGACGCCGGCGCCGACGCAATCGGTCGCTCCGTTGACAAGGACGCGGCCGAGCGTAGAGCAGTCGAGGCCGGCGATGTCAAAGCGGCTGACCTTGGTCTTGCCGGCCGGCATGTCCTTGAAAGCCAGCACGGTGAGCCGGTCGACCGAGCCGGCCCTGTCGAACAGGGCGAGTTCGAAGGCGACCCGTTCGAGGTCGCCGGCGAGGCGGTTGGCGACGACGAAGGTGAGTCGGCAGCCCTTGTCGGAGGGCTGCATGGCGTTGAGCTCGAGCTGGAGGACGGGCGCCGGCGCCGTTTCCTGCGCCGACGCCTGCGCGGCGGCGAGGAACAACGCCGAGGTCAGAACGAGGCCTGTTCTTGCCGCGACGGTCATGGCCTCACCAGCCGAACTGTCTGGAGAGCGAGATCTTGAAGGTCCGGCCCCTGGCGTCGTCGTTCATCAGGAACTCCTTGTACTGGCGGTCGAAAATGTTCTCGACGCCGAGTTGGGTCTCCCAGCCGGTGAACCTGCCTTCCTTCGGCGTCCAGCTGAGGAACACGTCGTGGACGTCGAAGGCGCGGGCGTAGCGGGTCGAGGTGCCGATCGGCGCGTCGGCGCGCCGCGCCGGGTCCTGCGGCTCGGCGACGATGCGCGCCTTCCAGCCGAAGCGCAGGTCGTGCTCAGGCCACTGGCCGCCGAGCGTCAGCGCCAGTTCGTGCGGCGCGAGCGTCTGCAGATAGGCGCCGGTCGTCTTGTCCTTGCCCATCAGCCAGGTATAGGCGGCATTGGCGAAGAGATAATCGGCCTCGTAGGCGGCCTCCACCTCGACGCCGTATATCTCGGCCCGGTTGATGTTGACGAAGCCAGGCCGGTCGTTGAAGCCGGGCGAGAAGGGCAAAGCCAGCGCGATCAGGTCGGTGATGTCGTTGTAGAAGCCGGTGACCTTCACCTGGCCGGCGTCGCCCGCCTGGAAGAGGTCGTAGCGCGAGAGCGCGAAGCCCGCCTCGAAGTTGTTCGACTTCTCCTTGCGCAGCCCGAGGCTGGGCAGGAAGGTCGCCGACGAGCTCGAGGTCGAGAAGACCTCGTCGATGGTCGGGAATCGCTCGGTATGGGCGATTGAGCCGAACACGGCGACCGTGTCGCTGAACGTGTAGTGCGCGGCGATCTTCGGCGAGATCGCGGTGTCGTCGGAGGATGCGGCGGTGAGGCCGGTGCCCGGGTCGATGACGTTGCCGTCCGGCGTCAGGCGGTGCCAGTCGAAGCGCACGCCGGGGATCAGCGTCAGGCGATTGTCCCAGATGAACTCGTTCTGGACGAACAGGCCGGACTTCAGGTCGGTCCCCTCGGGATGGAAGGTGACGGGGAAGGGAGTGCCGCTGTTGAAGTAGGCGTCGGCGGTGCGCGTCTGGAAGGACGACTGCGAGCCGACGGTGAGAAAGTTCTCCCAGCCGTCGCCGCGCCATTCCATCGTGTTCTGCGCGTTGAACTGCCAGGTGTCGTAGGCGTAGTCGGAATCGCAGACCACCGCGAATGAGCCTGGGCTGCACATCGCGCGCAGGTCGGCGTCGCGCTGCTCGTTGGAGGTCGCCGAGTAGGACAGCGCCACCTTGAGGTCGAGCATGTCGTTGTCGGAGAAGGGGTTCTCGTAGGCGGCGATGGCCGTCTTGTCGACGACGTGGCGGTCGATCAGGCCGAAGAAGGTGGCCGTGCTCGTCTGCGAAAGCTCCTGGTCCTCGAGGTCGGAATCCCAATGCTGGTAGGAGAGGCGCAGCGTGCCTTCCTCGCCGACCTTGAACGTGCCCTTGGCGAGGCCCGACCAGGTCCTGAAATTGCTGCCGACGACCTCGGTGCCGTCGCCGGTGAGGTAGGTGTCGGCGAGGCGGTAGTTGCCGGTGAGCAGGAAGTCGGCGTCGCCGAAACGCTGCGCCAGCACGACCGAGGTCAGCCAGTCGGCGCGGTTCGAATTGTAGCTGCCCTTGAGGCGCAGCGCGCCGGTCTGGCCGTCGGCGATGAAGTCGGAGGCGTCCTTGGTCTCGAAATTCACCACGCCGCCGAGCGCGCCGGAGCCGTAGAGCGTCGAGGAGGCCGGGCCGCGCAGCACCTCGACGCGCTTGTAGAGTTCCGGATCGGAGAAGAACGAGCCCATGCGGTACTGCTCGTAGAATTTCTGCACGCCGTCGACATTGATGATGATGCGGCCGCCGTCGCCGGCGTTTTCCGGCGCGCCGATGCCGCGGATGTTGATGCTCTGGCCGAGCATGCGGTCGGAGCCGGTGACGTTGACGCCGGGGATGTCGCGCACCACGTCGCCGATGGTGGCAGCCTGCTCCTCGTCGATCTCGCGCTGCTCGACGACTGTAACCGACTGCGGCGTGTCGATGGCCACCTTCTCGACGCCGGCGCCGACGACGATCTTCTGCAGGAGGGTCACCCGGCCGGTCTTTTCGGCCTCGTTCGTCGTCGGTTCACCCTCGGTTTCCTGCGCCTTCAGCGCAACGGACGTCGCAATCACCGCCAATGCCGCTCCGCCGAGCAGAACGGCCATTCTCCTGCCTACCAGCCCCACAACCCACTCCTGGAATTTGCATGCTGGCTGGCGCGGGGCTCGCTTGCACGATCGAAAGTTCGCCGGACGCAAAAAACTTGACTCGTTTACTCCGGTATTGCATTCACTATTAAAGCTGATAATTAGAGTCAACTATCAAATGGACGGCCGTTCCATGCGGCGACGAAAGAGGGAGACGGACCGTGGAAGACCGCAGCCGAACGGACCTGCGCAGTAATGCGCCACCCCTTGGCCGCCCGCGCGAAACGTCCGCCGGGGACCGCGATCGCGTCCGCACCGTGACCAGCGAGGCGCTGTTCGGCGGCCAGCGCGAGATCGGCATCGATCATCGCGGTGCGCTCTACCGGCTGAAAATCACCCGCCAGGGCAAGCTCATCCTCAACAAGTGAAGGTTCGCGACATGATTTCATTCTCTGTTCGCGCCCGCGCCGCGGCCGTCGCGGCGCTCCTCGCCCTGGTGCATGGCGCGGCGGCGAGCGAGGCCGTCGGCACGCTACCGGATTCCTCGAAGCTCGTCGCCATCGGCGGCTCGATCACCGAGATCGTCTACGCGCTCGGCGAAGAGAAGCGGCTGATCGCCCGCGACACGACGAGCGTCTACCCGCCGGCAGCGCTGGCGCTGCCCGACGTCTGCTACATGCGCCAGCTGTCGCCCGAGGGCGTTCTCTCGGTGGGTCCGAGCGCCGTCATCGCGCTCGAGGGCAGCGGCCCGCGCGAGGCGATCGACGTGCTGAAGAAGGCGAGCGTGCCCTTCCTCGAAGTTCCGGAGCGGTTCGACGGCGACGGCATTCTCGCCAAGATCCGCACCGTCGGCGCGGCGCTCGGCGTCGCCGAAAAGGCCGAGGCGCTGGCGACGACGGTCGCCGCCGATCTCGACGCGGCGGAGAAGGCGACGGCGACGATCGCGACACGGCAGCGCGTCATGTTCCTGCTCAACGCGCAGGGCGGCAAGCTACTCGCCTCGGGCAGCGGCACGGCGGCCGACGGGGTGATCAGGCTCGCCGGCGCGGTCAACGCCGTGGAGGGCTACGAAGGCTACAAACCAATCACCGACGAAGCGGTGATCACGGCCGCCCCCGACGTCATCCTGATGATGGACCGCGGCGGCGATGATCCGGATCCCACTGCCGAAATCCTCGCCAATCCGGCGATCGCATCGACGCCCGCCGGACGGCAAAAACGCCTCCTGCGCATGGACGCCGCCTACCTGCTCGGTTTCGGGCCGCGTACGGCGGCGGCGGTGCGCGATCTCGCCGCGGCGCTCTACGGCGACCAGGTTGCAAAGTGAGCGGCGTGGCCGACGAGCCCGTGGCCCTGTCCGGCCCGGCGGAGCGGCTGGACGGCGACCGTACGGCGCGGGCGCGCGCTGTCATCGTCCTGCTCGTCGCCGCACTTGCCATGAGTTTGCTGTTCAGCCTGGCCTCGGGTGCCTCCGACGCGTCGGCGCTCGCCGTGGTCTGCGCCTGGTTCTTGGGCCCGGCCGGCGGCGATACCGTGCTGTCGGCGCGCGACGCGATCATCGTCCAGGACATCCGCATGCCGCGCGTGGCGCTGGGCTGCCTGATCGGCGCGGCGCTCGCCGTATCGGGCGCGGTCATGCAGGGCCTGTTCCGCAATCCGCTGGCCGACCCGGGCCTCGTCGGCGTCTCCAGCGGCGCGGCCCTCGGCGCCGTATCGATGATCGTGCTCGGCAGCACGGCATTCGCTCCGGTGACCGCGCAACTCGGCATCTACGCGCTGCCGCTCGCCGCCTGCTGCGGCGGGCTGGCGGTGACCCTCATCCTCTATCGGGTGTCGACGCGCCGGGGGCAGACCTCGGTGGCGACGATGCTGCTCGCGGGAATCGCGCTGGCGGCGCTAGCCGGCGCACTCACCGGGGTCCTCGTCTTCATGGCCGACGACCGGCAGTTGCGCGACCTGACCTTCTGGAACCTCGGCTCGCTCGCCGGCGCGACCTGGGTGAAGGTGATGGCAGTGGCGCCGGTGATCGTCGCGGCGCTGGCCACCGCGCCGTTCCTCGCCCGCGGCCTCAATGCGCTCGCGCTCGGAGAGGCGACGGCGAACCATCTCGGCATTCCGGTGCAGCGCTTCAAGTTCGTCGCCATCGTCGCTGTGGCGGCGGCGACCGGCGTCTCCGTGGCAGTGAGCGGCGGCATCGGCTTCGTCGGCATCGTTGTTCCGCATCTGCTGCGGCTGATCATCGGTCCCGACAACCGCTACCTGCTGCCGGCCTCGGCGCTGCTCGGCGGCACGCTGCTGATCCTCGCCGATGCGGTCAGCCGCACCATCGTGGCACCGGCCGAGCTGCCGATCGGCATCGTCACGGCGGTGGCCGGGGCGCCGTTCTTCCTGTGGATCCTGCTGCGCAAGCGCGGCGTCGTCGACCTGTGAACGAGGGGAGTGCCGCCATGATCGAAGCACAAGGGGTCTCCGTCGCCATCGGCCGCAAGCCGATCGTTTCCGGCGTCGCCTTCGAAGCCCGCCCGCGCGAGATCACCGCGATCGTCGGGCCCAACGGTTCGGGCAAGACGACGCTGATGCGCGCCATCTCCGGCGACCTGCCCTACGAGGGGTCGATCTCGATCAACGGCGCGGAGGTCGCGGCGATGAAGCCGTGGCAGGCGGCGACGGTACGCGCCGTGCTGCCGCAGGCGACGGCGCTGTCGTTTCCTTTCACCGTGCGCGAGATCGTCCGCCTCGGCCTCGTCGGCGGGCGCGCCGGCGTGCTGCCGGGCGAGGATGCGCGGCTGCCCGACCGGGCGCTGGCGCGCGTCGACCTCGACGGCTTCGCCGGGTGTTTCTACCAGGAGCTTTCCGGCGGCGAACAACAGCGCGTGCAGCTGGCGCGGGTGCTCTGCCAGGTGTGGGCGCCGGTGCTCGAGGGAACGCCGCGGTTCCTGCTGCTCGACGAGCCGGTGTCCAGCCTCGACATCCGCCACCAGCTGATCATCATGAACATCGCCCGCGATTTCGCCCGCCGGGGCGGCGGCGTCGTCGCCATCCTGCACGACCTGAACCTGACGGCGATGTATGCCGACCGCGTCCACGTGGTGCATCGCGGTAGCCTCGCCGCCGCGGGAACGCCGGCCGACGTGCTCACCGACGAACTCATCGAAAGGGTGTTCGAATGCCGGCTCAAGGTCGGCGCGCCGCCGGGCGACGGGACGCCGTACGTCCTGCCACATTCCGCGATGGTGTAAGAGCGACGGTGGAAGGCCGGGCGGTGTCCGGCGGTCAGCCGGCCAGCGCCGGCCGCCCGATCAGGTCGATGCCGAGCAATCCCCGTACGTCCGGCCGGTTCATGACAAGGTCGGCGATCGTGTGCTTCTGCAGAACCGCGAAGAAGGCGCCGAGCGCTTCGCGCAGCGCCGCGTTGAGTCCGCAGCTGTCGATCAGCGGGCAGTCCGACGCCTCCTCGCCGAAGCATTCCGCCATGGCGAAACTCTCCTCGGTGACGCTCACGACGTCGAACAGGGTGATCTCCTCGGCGGGCCGGCCGAGCCTCACGCCGCCGTTACGGCCGCGCACGGTCTCGACGAGGCCGTTCTCGACCAGCGGCTGAAGAATCTTGAAGAGGAAAAGTTCCGATACCGAATAGGCGGCGGCGATCTCCGGGATGCGGCTGAGCCGACCCTGGTTGACCGCACAGTACATCAGGATCCGGATCGCGTAGTTGGTCTGGCGTGTCAGGCGCATGACGGTTCTCGTTGGGTACTCATATCTTCCCTGAGCCTTCCGCCTACACCTTAGAAGGATTCCAGACAACACGCCATCAGAAATATGAGTATTCAAATCAGGATAACGAGCGGCGATCGATCCTCGACAGCGATGGCAGGTCGGCCTGCGCCGCCGCGAGCCTGCCTTCCAGCGGCCTTCGGCCGGGAATTTACTCAAAAAGACCGTGGCTTGGCGGGAAAAGTTGAATCGTCACGGTCGGGGCGAGGGCGGCTCGTCGACCGACGCGACAATCGTCATGGGTTGCCGCTGGGGCAGGCTTGTATTCCATGTTGCAATGCACAATATAGCGCCTGTCGGGAGACAGCGACTCGGGAGGAACTCGAGGAGCGCGACATGCGAAGAGTATTGCACCAAGCCTTCCCCGCCGCGGGAACCATCAGGCAGCTCAGACCGTCCGACCACGCCAGATTCCAGGACCACCTGCTGCGCCTCGACGCCGAAAGCAGGCGCGACCGGTTCAACGGCCTGACCGACGACAATTTCGTCATGGTCTATGCCGACCGCTGCTTCCACGACGGCACGACCGTGATCGGCTTCGTCGACGAGGAGTGCCACGTGCGCGGCGCGGCCGAGATCCACGAGCGGCCTGAAGCGCACGATCCCACCGCCGAGATCGCCTTCAGCGTCGAACGGTCCCTGCAGCACCGCGGCCTCGGCGGCTTCCTGTTCGAGCGGCTGATCGGGCATGCCTATGCGCTCGGCTACGAGAAGCTGCTCGTCACCACGCATCCGCAGAACCAGGCGATGAAGGCGCTGGCGCGGCGCTTCAACGCGCGCCTGTCCTTCGACTGCGGCGAGACCGTCGGCGTCATCGACCTGAGGCCGGATCCCGCCAGTTTTTCGCCCTTCTGGGCACATCACGGCGCCGAACTGCACGGCGCCGCGGAGTAGGAGCGCACGTTTCGTCGCGCCCGCTTGAAAGGCGCGGCGCCCGCCCGCACATGCAGGAAAGGCAACCCGCGGCGTGGGCAGGCGCGGATGGCGAGGCGACCCGGCGGGAGCGGGCGATCCATGGACGCAATCAGGGCGACAGGCGGGGCGGCGGGCGATCCGGTTGCCGAAGCGAAGCTCTCGGCACTCAGGCGGACCAAGGCGCTGGCGACAGGGGCGCTGCTGCTGTGCGTCGCCATATTCCTCGCGGCGCGGTCGCTGGAGGGCCGCTATCCGCTGCTCGGCTTCGTCGCCGCGTTCGCCGAAGCCGCCACCATCGGCGGGCTCGCCGACTGGTACGCCGTCGTCGCGCTGTTCAAGCGGCCGCTCGGCCTGCCCATCCCGCACACCGCGATCATTCCCGAGAACCAGACCCGCATCGCCGACAATCTCGGCCGCTTCATCGAGGCGAACTTCCTCGCCGCCGAGCCGGTGCGCGAGAAGCTGAAGGAAGTGGACTACGCCGCACTCGTCTCCGACTGGCTCTCGGACCGCGAGCGCGCCGGGAGGCTGTCGCGCTTCGTCGCCCGGCTCCTGCCGCAGATGCTGAACGCGGTGGAGGGCTCGGGCCTGCGCGACTTCGTCACGCAGCGCATCACCGCCGAGGTCGAGAAAGTGCCCGTCGCGCCGCTCGCCGCGGAACTGCTCTCGTCGGTGACCGCCGACCGCAAGCACCAGCGCCTGTTCGACGAACTCATCGGCATGCTCGGCCGCTTCCTCTCCGACGAGGCGGCGCTGGCGATGCTGCGCGACAAGATCCGCGCCGAACTGCCGTCGCTTTTCAACATGTTCCGCGCCGACGCCTACCTGGTGAAGCGCATCGTCGCTTCCGCGGCGACGCTGCTCGAAGAGGCGAAAGCCGATCCCGACCACCCACTGCGCGCCGAGTTCGACCGCTTCGTGCTCTCCTTCGTCGAGCAGTTGCGCACCTCGCCGGAATTTTCCGCGCGCGCCGAGAAGCTGAAGCACGATCTTCTGGCGCGGCCGGAGCTCGCCAACCTCGCCGCCGGCATGTGGAAGAGCCTGCGCGCCTTCGTCGAGCAGGACATCGCCTCGCCGCATTCGCGTTCGCGCGAGCACCTGACCGGCATGTTCGTCTCGGTCGGGCGCCACCTCGCCGAGGACGAGCGCATCCGCGCCGACATGAACCGCGGCGTGGTCGTGGCGCTGGCCTCCTTCGTCGAGACGCAGAAGAAGGGCGTGTCAACCTTCATCGCCGACCAGGTGAAGCGCTGGGACGTGCTGCAGATGACCCGGCTGATCGAACTCAATGTCGGTCGCGATCTGCAGTTCATCCGCTTCAACGGCATGCTGATCGGCGGCGCCGTCGGCCTCGTCCTCCACGCGGCGGAACGTATTCTTCTGTCGAATTGACGGTTGCCGGCATTGCTCTATCCTTGCTCTCCGGCGGCGCCCGACGTGCCGCCCGACGGGAGGAAGGCAATGGCCAAGAAACCGGAATCCAATCCGTTCACCGAGATGTTCGAGAAATTCGGGCACGATCTCAAGCTGCCCAACGTCGACATCGAGAAGATGCTGGAGAGCCAGCGCAAGAACCTCGAGGCGCTGCAGAAGTCGGCTTCTGCCTCCGCCAGCGGAGCGACCGCGCTGATCGACCGCCAGCGGGCGAATCTGGAGCAGGCGCTCGCGGAGGTGGCGAAGGTCGCCGAAACCTACCGCGCCGGCGGTACGCCGCACGAATTCATGGCCAGGCAGACGGAACTGGCGCGCAAATCCTTCGATACGGCCTTGAAGAACGTCGAGGAAGCCGCTGAAATCGTTCGCAAGGCGGGCGACGAGGCGATCGAGGTGCTGCGCAAGCGCATCCGCGAGTCGGCCGAGGAGATCCGGCAGAGTTTCGACAAGGACAAGTAGACTGCGCGCCGCGCGAACCGAACGGAGGCGGCGTGACCGACCAGTCGCAGAACGAGCGCATGTCGCCGGGCAGGCGCCGCCAGATGGAGGTCTACGTTACCGGGGCCGGCGGCGCGCGGCCGGCGGTGCCGGTAAAGCCGGCAGCGCTGGAATCGCGGGCGGCGCGGGTGCTGAGCGCCGAGGCCGCGGCCTATATCATCGGCGGCGCCGGTTCGGAGCTCACCGCCCAGGCGAACCGCGCCGCCTTCGACCAGCGGCGCCTGGTGCCGCGCGTGCTCCGCGACGTCGCCAGGCGAGACCTTTCGGTGACCCTTTTCGGCCGCACGCATCCGGCGCCGCTGTTGCTCGCGCCGATCGGCGTGCTGGAGATGGCGCGGCGTGACGGCGACCTCGCCGTGGCGCGCGCGGCGGCCGCCGAAAACGTCGCCTACGTTTTCTCCAACCAGGCCTCGGTGCCGCTGGAAACCTGCGCGGCGGCGATGGGGACCGCGCCGCGCTGGTTCCAGCTGTACTGGTCGAGCGACGACGACTACGTCCGTTCGATGATCGGCCGCGCCGAGAAGGCCGGCTGCGAGGCGCTGGTGCTTACTCTCGACACGACGCTGCTCGGCTGGCGGCCGCGCGATCTCGACGCGGCCTACCTGCCCTTCCTGCGCGGCCTCGGCCTGGCGCAGTATCTCAGCGACCCGGTGTTCCGCGCAAGAATTCCGACTTCGCCGCCCGATACCGGCATCCGTCCGCGCGGCCTTTCTCTGGTGTCGACGGCGATGAGCCTGATGCGCAAGGGCCGCGAGTTCGGCCTGTCGATGGGAGAGATGCGCGCCGCCGTCGCCCATTTCACCGCCACCTATTCGCGCCCCGATCTCAACTGGACGGACGTCGAACGGCTGCGCGGCATGACGCGGTTGCCGATCGTGCTGAAGGGCATCCGCCATGCCGAGGATGCGCGGCTCGCCCGCCAGCACGGCGCCAACGCCGTCATCGTGTCGAACCATGGCGGGCGCCAGGTCGACGGCGAACCGGGCACGCTCGACACGCTGGAAGGCGTCGTGGCGGCCGCGGGCGACATGCCCGTGCTGCTCGATTCGGGCGTGCGCTCCGGCGCCGACGTCGCCAAGGCGCTGGCGCTCGGTGCGCGCGCGGTTCTGCTCGGCCGGCCCTATGTCTACGGGCTGGCGATCGCCGGCGAGGCCGGCGTGCGCGAGGTGATCCGCAACGTGGTCGCCGAATTCGACCTGACGCTGGCCCTGTGCGGGCTGACGCGGGCGGCCGACCTCGACCGCTCCTGCCTGGCGGAGTAAGGCGGTTTCGCCTTTCCGGGAAACAGGCTACATCGGCGTCGTTGTCCGCGACCGTGACCGGCGCGGCGAGAGCCGACGCGGAGACGATCGCCTTGGAGAATACCCGCTTCACCTTCGACAGCCTGCCAGGCCTCGCCGGCGAAGAACTCGGCGTGTCCTCCTGGATCACCGTCGACCAGGATCTCATCGACCGCTTCGCCGAGACGACCGGCGACCGCCAGTGGATCCATGTCGACGTCGAGCGGGCCCGGCGCGAGACACCGTTCGGCTCGACCATCGCCCACGGCTACCTGACGCTGTCGCTGGTCGCCGTCATGAGCTACGAGATTGGCGCGGCGCCCGAGGGCGCGTCGATGTCGGTCAATTACGGGCTCGACAAGCTGCGCTTCCTGTCGCCGGTCAGGGCGGGCTCGCGGGTGAGGCTGCGCAGCCGGCTGGTCTCCTTCGGGGAGAAGAGCCCCGGCCAATTCCTCATGCGCTCGGCGATCGCCGTCGAGATCGAAGGCGAGGAGCGGCCGGCGCTCGCCGCGGAGGCGCTGGTGCTCTACGTCCGGGGGTAGGCGGAAGATCGGCGTTCCGCCGTACTGGCCAGGGTCGTCGGGCGTTGGATGGGCACGCCGGCTACGCAATTTATGACGCAGATCAAAGCAGCGGCGGCCGCTTTCGGGCATCTAGCGCCGATGTGGAAGACCATCGCGAGCGCACCTGCGGATACCGATCTCGAACTCGCCGTCATCGACGAGGACGGTTGTCATGCGCTCGTCTTCCCCTGTCGCCGCCGTGAAGACCAATGGGTCGACCCGCGCGACGGCAGGCCGGTGCAGGTGAGGCCCTCGCACTGGCGCGAATGGACGGCGACCAGCCGGGCGAACGGCCACTGACGCGACCGCGCCGTTGCGGGCGTCGGAGCATCGGCGGGACGGCGCGACTTGCGCGGGCGCCGCGAATTTCCCATCTTAAGGTGGAATCATTCCGCGGGCCTTGAACCCGCGCAGAGTGGAGAGACGACATGGGACGCTTCGCCGTCATCAGCCTCACCGAGCGCGCCGCCGCCCGCGTCCGCGAAATCGTGGAGACGCGGGAGAACGCGCGCGGCATCCGCCTCGGCATCAAGAAGGGCGGCTGTGCGGGCATGGAATACACGATCGACCTCGTTACCGAGCCGAAGCCCGGCGATGATCATGTCGAGCGCGACGGCGCCAACGTCTATGTCGCGCCCGAAGCGGCGCTGTTCCTGCTCGGCACTGAGATGGACTTCGAGGCGACGACCCTGCGGACCGGCTTCACCTTCCACAATCCCAACCAGTCGTCGGCCTGCGGCTGCGGCGAATCCGTCGAGCTGAAGCCTGCCGACCTGAAGGCGCTCGCCGAGGCGCGCGCCGGCGCGGCCTGACCTCATGACCGCGAGCGCCGAAGCCCATCGCTGGCGGTGCTTCTGTTGCGGCGAGGAATTTGTTGGACTTCCCATGGATCTCGCGTTCGGCCCGCCGGTCGATTGGGAGGCGCTGGACGACGCTATGCGGCAGGCCTCGCTGCTCGACGACGACTTCTGCCTGCTCGATTACGGTGACGGCCGGATCGACCGCTTCATCCGCGGCATCCTCCCGCTCCCGGTGCCGGAACTCGGTGGCGCGTTTCATTTCGCCGTCTGGGTCTCCGTCTCGGAGAAGAGCTGGAGCGTCTACTCCGACGGTTTCGCTGGCCGCGGCTATGCGGAGCCCGGCTGCTTCGGCTACCTCATGAACGAGATTCCCGATTTTCCCGGCTCGTTCCTCCTTCATGTCGACGTGCTGTACAACGACGACGGGTGGCGGCCGACCGTGGAACTGCACGAAGTCGACCATCCGCTCGTTGCCGCCCAGCACGATGGCGTGGCGATCGCGCAGATCGAGCGCTGGGCCGCGCTGACCCACCTGCAATAGGCTCAGTCCACCCACATGCCGTTGCGGCGGTGCCAGCCCTCGATCGATTCCTCCGGGTAGAGGTCGAACACCGCGTCGTGCTCGCCGATAGAAGGCTCGACCCACGTGGCCTTGTATTTCAGCATGAGGTGGACGCGCGACGGCGGCTTCGGCAGGCCGCTGTCGATCGCCGAGGCGAAGGGGTGGACGAGCTCCGGCCAGGTCGGGTCGTAGAGCCACAGCGCGCAGCCGCAGGCCGTGCAGAAGCGGCGTTCACCGGTGGAGACTTCGCAGGTTTCGTGCTCCTCGTCCTCGATCGCCGCGCGGAAGAGCCCCAGCGTCTCCTCGCCCGACACCTGCAGCGTCCGCGCATCGGCGCCCAGATTGATGGCAAAGCCGCCGCCGCCCTGCTGCTTGCGGCAGATCGAGCAGTAGCAGAGCTGGTAGGGCACGGGCGTATGGCTCGAGACCGTGAAGCGGACCGCGCCACAGCGGCAGGAACCCTTGAGTGTCATCGGCATCGGTGGTCTCCTCTCTATCGCGGGCTGATCCGCGCCATCCATCCGAGGTGTATCCCATGGACAGCGATTCCATCGCCGATCTGTTTGCCGGGCTGGGGCCCGTGCAGATCCGCCGCATGTTCGGCGGCAAGGGCGTCTATTTCAACGGCCTGATCATCGCCGTGGAACTGCGCGACGAGCTGATGCTGAAGGCCGACGATCAGAACATGGAAGAGTTCGCGGCCGCCGGCTGCCGGCGCTGGGTCTATACGGCAAAACGCCACGGCAAGGAGGTCGCCATGCCCTACTGGAGCGTGCCCGACGGTGCGCTGGACGACCCGGACGAGATGGCGGTGTGGGCGCGCAAATCCTATGAGGCGGCGCTGCGCGCGGCGAAGTGAGCGCGCGGCGGCGCGGCCACGCCAGCCCTGTTTGCCGCGCGGGGATCGATGCCGCATACTGAACCGATGCGACCCCTCAGATACTCCATCAACATAACGCTCGACGGCTGCTGCGATCACCGCGTCGGGGTCTCCGACGAGGAACTGCACCGCAACGCGACCGAGACCATCGCGCAGGCCGACGAACTGATCTTCGGGCGGGTCGTCTACGGGATGATGGAAAGCGCGTGGCGTCCGGTGGCCGAGACCGGCGTCAGGCCCGACTGGATGGAAGCCTGGGCCGAACCGTTCGCGCGGACCATCCACGCGGCGAAGAAGCATGTCGTCTCCGATACGCTCGATGCCGTCGACTGGAACGCCGAGATCGTGCGCGGCAAGGACCTGGAGCGGACGGTGCGGCAGCTCAAGAGCCAGCCGGGCAGGGGGCTGCTGACCGGCGGCGTAAGACTGCCGCTGGCGCTGGCGCAGTTCGGGCTGATCGACGAATACGTGTTCGTCGTACAGCCGCGGATCGCGGGCCACGGCCCGACGCTGCTGGCCGGCCTGTCGAACATCGTCGAGTTGACGCTCGTCGGCAGGCGGGAATTCGGTTCGGGCGCGGTGGAGATGCGCTACGTGGCGCGTTAGGACCTGCGTCGCGCTACGGCCGGGATCAGACCCGGCCGATGACCTTCATGAATGCGGGGACGTCGTCGCCGAAGCCGACCGTACCGTCGTCGTCGGCCTCGCGCTGGCGGCGGTTCTGCTCGGTGCGGTCGGGCCGGCCATGCGCGTCACGGCGCGGCCGTTCCAGCCGTTCGTTCCGCTCGGGCGCCGCCTTGCGCTCGGCCCGCTCGGGCGCGGCCTTGCGCTCGGTGTTCTCGCTGCGAATTGCCTCCTTGCGGGCGCGGCGCTCGTCGCTGCGCGGCTCCGCGGCGCGGACCTCGGCGGGCCGGGTCTCGGTAGGCGCGGCGGCTTCCGCGGCGGGTTCGGCGGCTTCGGAGCGACGCGGGCGGCGTTCGCCGCGCGGCTTCCTCTCGGCGTCGTCACGGCGTCCGGCGCGGCGTGGCGCGCCACGGCCGCGGCGCGGCGCATCGTCCTCGCCGCCTTCGCTCTGCACCACCGTCGAAAGGTCGCCGTCGTGCCACTCGATCTTCACGCCGGTCAGGCGCTCGATCGCGTCGAGATACTTGGTGTCCGACTTGGTCACGATCGTGAAGGCCTTGCCGGAGCGGCCGGCGCGGCCGGTGCGACCGATGCGGTGGACGTAGTCCTCGGCGTGGATCGGCACGTCGTAGTTGAAGACGTGGCTGACGTCCGGGATGTCGAGGCCGCGGGCGGCGACATCCGAGGCGACCAACAGCTTCAGCTTGCCGTCGCGAAAGCCCTTCAGCATGGCCGTGCGTGCGCTCTGGTCCATGTCGCCATGCAGCGCGCCGGCGTCGAACTCGTACTTGACCAGCGAGCGGAAGAGATCGGCGACCTCGACCTTGCGGTTGCAGAAGATGATGGCGTTCTTGATCGCGTCGCCTTCGGCGTTGATCAGGTCGCGCAGCACGGCCCGCTTGTCCCACGGCTTGGTGCCGGACTTGACCAGGCGCTGGGTGATGTTGGTGCCGGTGCTGGCGGCTCGGGAAACCTCGACGCGCACGGGCGCATGCAGAAACTTCTCGGTGAGCTTGGTGATCTCCGGCGGCATGGTGGCCGAGAAGAACAGCGTCTGCCGGGTGAAGGGGATCATCTCGCAGATGCGCTCGATGTCGGGGATGAAGCCCATGTCGAGCATGCGGTCGGCCTCGTCGATGACGAGGATCTCGACGCCGTTGAGCAGGAGCTTGCCGCGCTCGCGGTGATCGAGCAGCCGGCCGGGCGTGGCAATCAGCACGTCAGCGCCGCGCTCGAGCTTCTTATCCTGCTCGTCGAACGACACGCCGCCGATGAGCAGCGCGATGTTGAGCTTGTGGTTCTTGCCGTACTTGATGAAGTTCTCCTCGACCTGCGCGGCGAGTTCCCGCGTCGGCTCGAGGATCAGCGTGCGCGGCATGCGCGCCCGGGCGCGGCCTTTTTCCAGGCGCGTGATCATCGGCAGGACGAAGGCGGCGGTCTTGCCGGTGCCGGTCTGCGCGATGCCGAGCACGTCCTTGCCTTCGAGGGCATGGGGGATGGCGCCAGCCTGGATCGGCGTCGGCGTGGTGTAGCCGGCATCGGTGACTGCGGACAGAACCTTCGGCGACAGGCCGAGGCTGGAGAAAGTCAATGGTTCCTGGGCGGTCTGGTTGTCTGAGGACAATTGTTCGGTATCTTTGGCTGGTTGCGAGGCGTTCAGCTCTGCCTCCGCGAACGGTCTCGTGTTCGCGTATTGTGCGCTGCGTTACGGAGAAGTTGCCGAATTGTCAACATGAACCGGCCGGTTGCGCGCCTCCGCGATGCCTTCATGCTTAATCCGGCGGGCTTCCGACGCGAGATTCAATAGCGGAACTGCTCGGCGAGAATGCGGTCGTCCCAGGAATGGCTGGCGTCGAAGAGGATGGTCGCCGTCATGTCGGGCGCCTCGCGCACGTCGACGCTGACGACGGACTTTACCTCGACGTTGTCGGCCACCGCGTTGACCGGCCGCTTGACGCTCTCCTGCACCTCGAAGCGGACGACGGACTTGTTCGGCAGCAGGGCGCCGCGCCAGCGCCGCGGCCGGAACGGACTCACCGGGGTGAGCGCCAGCAGCGGCGCGTCGAGCGGCAGGATCGGCCCGTGGGCGGACAGGTTGTAGGCCGTGGAGCCGGCGGGCGTCGCCACCATGATGCCGTCGCAGATCAGATCCTCCAGCCGCTCCTTGCCGTCGACCAGGATGCGCAGCTTCGCCGCCTGGTAGGACTGGCGGAACAGCGAGACCTCGTTGATGGCGAGCGCCCTGGTGACGATTCCGGCCTCGTCGACCGCTTCCATCTCGAGCGGGCGGATGTCCTCGGCAATGGCCGCCGAGACGCGCTCGCGCAGGTTTTCCTCGGAGAACTCGTTCATCAGGAAGCCGACCGTGCCGCGGTTCATGCCATAGACGCGCTTGCCCGAACTCATCGTCTCGCGCAGCGTCTGCAGCATGAAGCCGTCGCCGCCCAGCGCGACGATGACATTCGCCTGTTCGATGGAGTGCTGGCCATAGAGGGCGGCGAGCCGCGCGGCCGATTCGCGCGCGCCGGGCGTGTCGGCGGCGACGAAGGCGAAGCTGTCGGGGGCGGTCGTGGACATGCGGGGGAAATTCTCCTCGGCTTCCGGTAGCATGGGCCGGGGGCGCTGCAAAGCGATCGAGCCGCGGATGGAGATGACGATGAAGATCGACGGTCAGTGCCATTGCGGCGCCATCGCCTACGAAGCCGAGATCGACCCGAAGGCGGTGCGGATCTGTCATTGCACGGACTGCCAGGTGTTGTCGGGAACCGCATTCCGCATCACCGCGCCGGCGGCGGAAAAAGACGTCCGCTTCCTTCGCGGTACACCGGCGAAGTATCGCAAGACCGCCGAGAGCGGGCGCATCCGCATTCAGGCCTTCTGCCGCGATTGCGGAGCGCCGCTCTACGCGACATCGGCGGACGAGGGGCCGCGCGTGTTCGGCATCCGGGCAGGCACCATCCGGCAACGGCGCGAGCTTGTGCCGGGGCGGCAGTTCTGGCGGCGCTCGGCCCTGCCGTGGGTCTCGGAGATCTCGTGCGCCGAAGCGTTCGAGACGCAGTGACTTCAAGGTTTCCTGCACCGCCGAAATTTGCTAACGCACGCCCGAGTGCCCTTGTAGCTCAGCGGTAGAGCAGCGGTTTTGTAAACCGAAGGTCGCGGGTTCAATCCCTGCCGGGGGCACCATTCCCGACCTTGCGCGCATCGACCGGATCGATGACAGTCGGTCGCCGGAAACGGTGAGTCATCTTCATGAGAAATTTCCCTGGTCTGTCGCGGCGCGCCCTGCTGGTGGCTCTGGCCGCATTGCTCGCCGCAAGCCCCGCGGCGGCCGAACGACTCGCGCTTTCGGTCGCCGCCGTCGAGATCGTGCCGGACACGGTTCCCGGACAGATGCTGCTCCGTCTCGAACTCACGCCGGAAAGCCGCGCGGCATTCGCCGCGTTCACCGGGCGGTACGTCGGCGAAACCGTCGATTTCCGCATCGACGGACAGATGGTGATGTCGGTGCGCCTGGTCGAACCGATCCTCGGCGGCATGTTCGTGGTCAGCGCCATGTTCGCGAAAGGCGAACTGGAGGCGATCGCCAGGCGTATCGATGCCGGAAAGGCCGCGGTCGAGGTCGAGGCGCACACGCCCTGACGCAGGGGCCTCGCGGCGATGGTCGCGGAGGATGAGCCCGACATGCGCAGCGCCGAACGGCGGGAACCGGAATCCGGGCCCGGGTGATCCGCCCGGTCAATCCTCTTCGACGAAGACCTCTTCGCGCTTCTTGCGCACCGCGGGCAGGAGCACGATGACAAGCACGGTCGCGGCCATCACCAGCAGCGTGGCGCTGATCGGCCGCGTGACGAAGGTCGAAAAATCGCCGCGCGAGAGAATCATCGCCCGCCTCAGGTTTTCTTCCAGCAACGGGCCGAGGACGAAGCCGAGGAGCAGCGGCGCCGGTTCGCAGCGCAGCTTGACCAGGACGTAGCCGAGCACGCCGAAGAAGGCGACGGAATAGAGGTCGTAGACGTTGGAGTTCACGCTGTAGACCCCGATGGCGCAGAACGCCATGATCACCGGGAAGAGCACGTAGTAGGGCACGGCGAGCAGTTTCACCCACAGCCCGACCAGCGGCAGGTTGAGGATCACCAGCATCAGATTGCCGATCCACATCGAGGCGATGATGCCCCAGAACAGCGCCGGCTGCTCCGTGGCGACGTTGGGGCCGGGCACGATGCCCTGGATGATCATCGCGCCGATCATCAGCGCCATGACCGGATTGGCCGGGATGCCAAGGGTGAGCAGGGGGATGAACGAGGTCTGGGCGCCGGCGTTGTTCGCCGATTCCGGCCCGGCGACACCCTCGATGGCGCCCTTGCCGAACTCCTCCGGCGTCTTCGAAACGCGCTTCTCCAACGTGTAGGAGGCGAATGAAGCGAGGATGGCGCCGCCGCCGGGCAGGACGCCGAGCGCCGAGCCGAGCGCGGTGCCGCGCAGGATCGGCGCGGCCATGCGGCGGAAATCCTCGCGCGAGGGCATCAGGCCGGTGACGGTCTTCACCGCGGCCGAGCGCTCGTGTTCGTTCTCCAGGTTGCGCAGGATCTCGGCGACGCCGAATACGCCGACGGCGACGGCGACGAAGTTCAGCCCGTCGGAGAATTCGCGGATGCCGAGATTGAAGCGCGGCGCGCCGGTGTAGATGTCGGTGCCGACAAGGCCGAGCAAGAGGCCGAGCACCAGCATCGCCAACGCCTTGACGATCGAGCCGCTGGCCAGCGCGATCGACGAGACGAGGCCGACGACCATCAGCGAGAAGTACTCGGCGGCGCCGAATTGCAGCGCGATCGCGGTGAGCGGCGGGGCGAGCAGGGCGACGAGGAAGGTCGAGACCGTGCCGGCGAAGAACGAGCCCAGCGCGGCAGTGGCGAGCGCGACGCCGGCGCGGCCCTTCCGCGCCATCTGGTAGCCGTCGATCGCCGTGACCGCCGAGGAGGATTCACCGGGCAGGTTGATCAGGATGGCGGTCGTCGAGCCGCCGTACTGGGCACCGTAATAGATGCCGGCGAGCATGATCAGCGCGGAGGTCGGGTCGCCGATCTGGAAGGTGATCGGCAGAAGCATGGCGATCGTCGCCGTCGGGCCAATGCCGGGCAGCACGCCGATCAACGTGCCGAGCAGCACGCCAATGAAGCAGAAGGCCAGGTTCTCCAGCGTCGAGGCGGTGGCGAAGCCGAGGGCGAGGTGGTCGAGCAGTTCCATCGTCCTACCCGCCGAGCCAGGGGCCGAGCGGCCGGAAAGGCAGGCCGAGGCCCTTTAGGAAGACGGCCCACGCGAAGGCGGTGACGGCGGCCGACAACAGCAGCGCCCAGAGCGGACCCATGCGCCGCGAGGCAAAGCAGGCGATAAGGCAGGTGATGAAAATCGACGGGAGGAAGCCGAGCCCGCGTACCGTCAGCCCGAAAAACACCGGCGCGGGAAGGATTAAGAGCATGCCGCGCCAGGCAACGGCGCCGATTGCCTCGCCCTTCACCCGTAGCGACTGCACCAGGATGGTGCCGCCGAGGACGACGAGCAAGACGGCGAGGCCGAGCGGGAAGTAGCCCGGGCCCATGCGGAAGGCCGTGCCGAGATCGAGTCGGAGCGACTGGATGGCGAAGGCCGCGCCGAGCGCGACGAAGATCGCCCCGCAAAGGGCATTGGCGCGATCGACGATCATGCCGTTTCTCCTCCCGATGAACCGTCGATGCGCATTCGCCGCGGCGGCTGCCCGTCCCCCCGACGGGATTGCCGGCGCCCCGCAAGGCGCCGGCTGTTGCCGGACGCGCGTCAGTCGGCGTACTGGCCTGCCGCTTCGATCACCGGCTTCCAGCGGGCGATCTCGCTCTCCAGCTTGGCCTTCAGCGCCGCCGGCGTGGCGTCGGCCTCGGACGAAGGCGTGGTACCGAGTTCGGCGAAGCGGGCGACGACGTTCTCGTCCTTCAGTGCCACCTGCAGCGACTTCGACAGCCGGTCGACGACTTCGGCCGGTGTGCCCTTCGGCGCATAGAGTCCATGCCAGATGCCGAACTCCATACCGTCGAGGCCGGCTTCCTTGGTGGTCGGTACGTCGGGCAGGACGTCGAGACGCTTCGCCGTGGTCACGGCATAGGCCTTCACCGTGCCGCCCTGGATCTGCTTGGTCGTGTTGGTGGTCTGGTCGCACATGATGTCGACCTGGCCGCCGAGCAGGTCGGTCATCGCCGGCCCGGTTCCCTTGTAGGGCACAGTGACCAGCGGCGTGCCGATCGCGCTCATGAACAACATGCCGCACAAATGCGAGGCCGCGCCGATGCCGGCATTGGCGACGGTGACCTTATCGGCGTTCGCCTTGGCGTAGTCGACCAGTTCGGCGAGCGTGCCTGCAGCCATGTCCTTCTTCGCCACGATGGTCATCGGCACCTCGGTGACCAGGCCGACATACTCGAACGATTCCAGCGTGTTGTAGGGCAGGTTGCGGTACAGCGTGGCGCTGGTCGCCATGCCGATGTGGTAGAGGAGCAGCTTGTAGCCGTCGGGATCGGCGTCGGCGACCTGCTTGGCGCCGAGCGTGCCGCCCGCGCCGCCGACATTCTCGACAATGACTTGCTGACCAAGATCCTTCGACATGGCTTCGGCGACGAGGCGCGCAACGGTGTCGGTCGGGCCGCCGGCGGCGAATGGCACGACCACCGTCACCGAGCGGTCGGGATAGGTCTGCGCGCCGGCCGGCAGCGACGTCAGTGAGAGCGCCAGAGCGGTGCCCAGCACGGCGAGAAGCTTGTTCATCGATATCCTCCCGATATGGTTTGTACCATCTGGTGCGCAGATCCTCCCGGCACCGATGGGGGATTAGACCGCCTCTTGTATGGGCATGGCAATCTGAACCCGTGTTCGGAGGTCCTGTTTTTTGCAATGGACGGCTGCGATGGGTGGAATTCGTAACATCTGGCGATCATCCCCGTGTGGATCGCTACCCATTCAGGTGTCGCTCTTGTCCAGGCCGTACTTCTGCATCTTTTCGTAGAGCGTCTTGCGCGAGATGCCGAGCGCTTCATAGACCGGCTTCAGGCTGCCGCGATGCGCGCGCAACGCGCCGGCGATGACCCCGCGCTCGAACTCGGCGACATGGTCGGCGAGCTTGCCTTCGCCGTTCGGCGCGGCGATGTCGCCGGAGGGCGTCGCGCCCAGACCCAGCACGAACCGGTCCGCGGCATTGCGCAGTTCGCGCACGTTTCCCGGCCACTCGCGGCGAGCGATGGCGGCGATCACCTGCGGCGGCACGTCGACCGCCTCGCGGCGGTAGCGGGCGGCAGCTTCGTTGACGAGTTGCAGGAAGAGCAGGGGAATGTCGTCGCGCCGGGCAGACAGCGACGGCAGCCTG
>CAYJMY010000004.1:25886-53935 GCA_964371125.1 uncultured Mesorhizobium sp.
ATATGAAACGCCACGACATTCAGCCGGTAGTAGAGGTCCGGGCGAAAACGCCCCGCGGCCACCTCGGCCTCCAGCTCGACCTTGCTCGTCGCGACGAAGCGGACATCAAGCGGTATCGCCTCGTTCGATCCCAGGCGGGTGACGGATCGATCCTGGATCACGCGCAGCAGCTTCGCCTGGAGATCGATCGGCATCGAGCCGATCTCGTCGAGGAGCACGGTCCCGCCGCGCGAATGTTCGAACTTGCCGTAGCGGGCGCGCATCGCGCCGGGAAAGGCCCCGGCCTCGTGTCCGAAGAGTTCACTCTCGATCAGCGTTTCGGGCAGCGCCGCGCAGTTGATGGCGACGAACGGGTGGGTTGCACGCGCGCTCAGATCGTGAAGCGCGCGCGCGGTGACCTCCTTGCCGGTGCCGGTGCCGCCGATGATCAGCACGTCGGCATCCGTAGCGGCGACGGCGCGCAGTTGGTAGCGCAGGTCGATCATCGCCTGGGTGCGACCCGGCAGCCTGGCCTCGATGTCGTCACGCTTTCCCGCCACGGCACGCAGCAACCGGTTCTCCAGAACGAGCCGGCGGCGGTCTATCGCGCGACCGGCCATATCGGACAGATGCTGGGCGGTGAAGGGTTTTTCCATGAAATCGTAGGCACCCTCGCGCATTGCCTTGACCGCGAGCTGCACGTCGCCATGCCCCGTGACGAGGATGACCGGGATGTCGGGGTCGATCTCGCGCACGCGCCCCAACAGCGTCATGCCGTCCATGCCGGGCATGCGGATGTCGGTGACGACGACGCCGTTGAAGGCGGGGCTGACGAAATCGAGCGCGCGCTCGGCGGAGGCGAAGTCACGCACCTTCAATCCCGAAAGATCCAGCGATTGCGCCGTCGACCGTCTCAATTCGTCTTCATCGTCGACGAGGAGAACGAGGGGTGCGTTCATTCGGCGGCCTCGCGCAGGGCGGGCCTTGCAGCGCCGAGCTCGACGACGAAGACGGCGCCGCCTCCGGAATGGTTCGAAACCGACAGCGATCCGCCGAAGTCCTTGACGATGTTGTAGGAAATGGAAAGCCCGAGCCCCAGTCCCTTGCCGACGCCCTTGGTGGTGAAGAACGGGTCGAAGATGCGCTCCGCGATCGCCGCGGGGACGCCCGGCCCATGATCGCGCACGGTGATGACGACCCGGCCGGATTTCTTGCGTGCGACCAGTTCGATCGTCCTGTTCTCCAGACCTTCGACGGCGTCGGCCGCGTTGGAGATGATGTTGACGAGGACCTGCTGAAGCCTGACGGCGCCGCCGTGAACGGTCAGCGGGGAAGGGCCGAGGTCGATTTTCAGGATCGCATCGGCCGCCGTCAGCCGCCAGGTAACGATTTCGACCGTGTCCGCCACGACCTCGCCAAGGTCCACCGGGCCGAGCTTTTCGTTGGGCTTGCGGGCGAAGTTGCGCAGATGGCGGCTGATCGACGCCATGCGGTCGGTCAGGGCGGAGATGCGGGTGACGTTGTCACGCGCCTCGGCGATCCGGTCGCGCTCGATAAGCACGACGGCGTTATCGGCATAGGTCTTGACCGCCGCCAGCGGCTGGTTGAATTCGTGGCTCAGCGCCGCCGACATCTGCCCGAGAGCGGCGAGCTTGCCCGCCTGGACGAGGTCGGACTGGGTCTGACGCAGTTGCTGCTCTGTGGCGCGGCGTTCCGCGACCTCGGTTTCGAGCTGGCTGTTGACGAGGGCGAGATCCGCGGTTCGCTCCGCCACCCGCCGCTCCAGCTCGGCCTGCGCGGTGCGCTGCAGTTCCATGCGTTCGTCCAGCCGCGCCCGCCGCTGGGCGACGATGGCCGCGAGCAGCGCCGCGAGACCGAGGACGAGGAGTGCGGCCGCAACGCTCGCGTAGGCTTGGCGGTGAGCCGAGGCAGTGTCCGTCAGGACGCTGACGGTCCACCCGGCATCGGCCATTGCAGCCGAAAGCACGAGGTATTCCGTGGCGCCCCTGTCGTCCGAAAGCGTCATCAGCCTGTGCTCTTCGAGTACTCCGTAGCTGACCGGCAGTTCGCGCAAGCGGGCATTGGCGTAGCGCCGCGATTCCGCGGTTCGCGCCAGCCGGTCCGGCGTGAGCGGCAGCAGCCCGGAATAGAGCCAATCCGAACGGCCGGACATGAAGACGATGCCTTCGGGGTCGCTGACGATGATTTCGTGGTCGCCGCCCCGCCAGGATGCTTCGATGGCATCCAGGTCGACCTTGAAGACGACGGCGCCCCGCACTTCGCGCCCGATGAAGACCGGAGAGGAGAAATAGTAGCCCCGCTTCAGCGAGGTCGTTCCCAGCGCGAAGAAGCGCCCGGGGCGGCCGGCTATCGCGTCCTGGAAGTACGGCCGATAGGAGAAGTTCTCGCCGACGAAGGAGAGCGGCCCGTCATGGTTGCTCGCTGCGATCGTGTCGCCGCTCGGCACCATGATGTAGATGTCGGACGACTTCAGGAGCGCGTTGATCTCTTTCAGGTAGCGGTTGGTTTCCGTCCGCAGGGCTTTGTTCACGGGATCGCCGACGAGCGCCTTGACGCCGGCATGGTCGGCGATGAGCGCCGGCAGCGCCTCGAAACGCCGCATGTGGCCGTCCAGCGCGGAGACGGCCAATCTCAAAGTCGTCTGTCCGCGCGCGGCGGCGTCGTCGAAATAGACGCGCGTCGCCATCCGGCCGCCGCCCAGGAGGACCAGGGCGGCCACCGACAGCGCTGCCGCCGCGAACAGCAACCATCGGGTCGTGAGGTTCTTCGCCGCCACCGTCTCGCCTCGTCATCGGGACGGCCAAGTATACCCGCCGGGTAGGGGCTGACAATCGAGCGGGCGCGGCAACCCTCTGGCGTCCCGCGGCGGTCCTTGGCAAGGTCGCCGAAACAGGAGTCGTGCAATGTCCGGACCTTTTCCCAAACCTCAGCCCTGGCATGAAATCGCGCCGCTGCTCGTCGACGTGGCGATGGGCCGCAAGCCGGCCGACCTCGTGGTGCGCAACGGCCGTTGGGTCAACGTGCACTCGGGAGAGATCATCGCCGGGACGGACCTCGCCATCGTCGCGGGGCGATTCGCCTATTGCGGTGCAGACGCCAGCCACGCCATCGGCAAGGGCACCAAGGTGGTCGACGCCGGGGGGCGTTACCTCGTGCCGGGTCTCTGCGACGGCCACATGCATGTCGAGAGCGGCATGGTCACGGTGACCGAGTTCTGCCGGGCGGTGATCCCGCACGGCACCACCTCGATGTTCATCGATCCGCACGAAATCGCCAACGTGCTCGGCCTCGACGGCGTCAGGCTGATGCATGACGAGGCGCTGGCGATGCCGGTCAACGTGCATGTGCAGATGCCGTCCTGCGTGCCCTCGGCGCCCGGGCTGGAAAATCCGGGGGCCACGCTCGGCGTCGCCGACGTCGCCGAGGCGATGACCTGGCCGAACATCATCGGCCTCGGCGAGGTGATGAACTTCCCCGGCGTGGTGGCGAACGACCCGGTGATGACCGGCGAGATCGCCGCGACGCTCAAGGCCGGCAGGACGGTCGGCGGCCACTACGCCTCGCCGGATCTTGGCCTGCCGTTCCACGGCTACGTGGCCGGAGGACCGGAGGACGATCACGAGGGCACGCGGGCCGAGGATGCGATCGCACGCGTCCGCCAGGGCATGAAAGCGATGCTGCGCCTCGGTTCTGCCTGGTACGACGTCGCCGCCCAGGTGAAGGCGGTGACGGAGGTGGGGATAGACCCGCGCAACCTGATCCTGTGCACCGATGACAGTCATTCGGGCACGCTGGTCAACGAGGGCCACATGGACCGCGTGGTGCGCCACGCGATTGCCCAGGGGCTGAAGCCGATCGTCGCCATCCAGATGGCGACGATCAACACGGCGCAGCATTTCGGCCTCGAGCGCGAGATCGGGTCGATCGCGCCGGGGCGGTCGGGCGATTTCCTCATCGTCTCCGACCTGGCGGCAATGCAGATCGACGAGGTCTATGCGCGCGGCGTGCGGCTCGCCCGCAACGGCCGCCTCGACGTCGAGATCGCGCCCTACGACTATCCGAAGAAGGCCAAGAACACGGTCAGGCTGGGCAAGAAGCTGGCGGCGAAGGACTTCGACGTCGTTGCGCCCAAGGGCGCCAACGAGGTGCGCGTGCGCGTCATCGGCGTCATCGAGAACCAGGCGCCGACGCGGGCGCTGGAAGCCGACCTGGCGGTCGACGACGGGCTGGTCGCCATGGACCGGCGCAACGATGTCTGCCAGATCGCACTGGTCGAGCGCCACCGCGGCACCGGCGCCGTGGTCAACGGCTTCGTCTCCGGCTTCGGCTACATGCAGGACTGCGCGCTCGCCTCGACGGTCGCCCACGATTCGCACCACATGATCGTGGTGGGCACCAACAAGGAAGACATGGCGCTGGCAGCGAACCGCCTCGGCCAGGTCGGCGGCGGCGCCGTGCTGTTCTCGAAGGGCAAGGAAATCGCCATCGTCGAGATGCCGATCGCCGGTCTCATGTCGGACGAGCGCGCCGAGGTCGTCGCGCAGAAGGCGCAGGCCCTGACCGAGGCGATGCGCAAGATGGGCTGCAGCCTGAACAACGCCTACATGCAGCACTCCCTTTTGGCGCTGGTGGTCATCCCGGAACTGCGGATCTCCGACGTCGGCATCATCGACGTCACCACCTTCAGGAAGGTCGACCTGTTCCTCTGAGGCGCGGGCGGGCTAAAAGGCCGGCTACTGGCCGACGGCGACGTTGAGCACGGCGGCGGGCGTGGTGATCACCACGGCGGCCGCCGAGGTCATGGTCTGGCCGACGCCGGCGGCGAGGCGCGTGATGCTGTCGGTCAACTGGGTCTCGGTGTTGCCGAGGCCGTCGGCATCGGTCAACCGGGCGCCGAGCATGCGCACCACGACCGGGTTGTCGGCGAATTTCGTGTGGTTGAGGCTGCCGCCCGAATCGACGTTGCTGAGATCGGCGACGATGACGCCGTAGCTCGCCAGGTCTTGGGCATCGGCGTAGTCGCCGGCGCGGCTGCGCCCGGCGATGAAACCCGACAGGTTGAGCGCGCGGTCGTTGGCCGCGGTGACGACGATGAACGGCTTGTCCGGCGGCCCGTAGTCGCGCAGCTGGCTTTTGAAGACGTCGATGTCGATGTCGGGCGAGGCGAGCACGACGTCGCCGAGCCGGCCGCCAAAGTCGCGGTCGCCGGCCGCCGCTGCCTGCCGCAGCGCCTCCATCGTCACCCAGTTGCCCATCGAGTGGGCGACGATGTCGATGCGCCTGGCGCCCGCGGAGGCGACCAGCCGCAGCGTATCGCCGAGCGCGTTGCGGGCGATCGTGGCGCTGTTGTTGTCGTAGACATAGTCGATGGCGCTGCCGGCCGACGCCCAGGTGAACAGAACCGGCGTGCCCGGATAGCGGGAATCGTGGGCGATCTGCGTCGCCCGGTAGACGGCCTTGTCGAAGCTTGTGTTGTAGCCGTGGATGAAGACCAGCGCGCGGCCGCCGTTCCTGGCGATGTCGGCCTCGAGCGCTTCGCGGAACGCCGCGTCGCCGGGGAAGATCGCCGCGTTCGTGGCGGCGAAGTGCTTTGCCGGATTGACCTTGGCGCCGACCCGCGGACGCTCCAGCTTGCCGATCTCGTGGGCGGCGGGCACCGTCACATCGACCTTGGCGAAGGAGAGCACGTCGCCGCGTTCGCCGTCGAACACTTCCGTTCGCCGCTGCGCTGACGCCCTGGTCGTGGCGACGAAGATGCCGTGCGCGCCGGAAACGGCGCCGGCGGGCATGGTCACCGCGCTGGTCTCGATCAGGTCGCGCGAACCGACGCCCGTGCATCCGCCGAGCGCGACCGCCGCGGCGAGAAAAACGGCAAAGCGGAAGCTTGGTCTGTTCCGGTTGGGCAACGGTTGGCGTCCGAATTCAGGCATGTCAGGTGCATCTGGCTATACCGCCGGTCCAGATTACCGCACAGCCGTCGTGAAATCGTTACCGCCGTCGGCGTCCGGACACGGTCATCGCCTTGTTCCTGGCCAGCCAATATGGCGGCAGGAAGGCCGGGATGTTGGAGAAGGGCAACACCTCGGGCCGGAGCTCGATGCCGAGTTCGTCGGCCATGAAGGCGCGACGCGCTTCGATGCGCGCCCATGCCTCGGGGAAGCGTGCGGCGAATTCGTGGCGGAGCGCCGCGTCGGCGAGCGCAATGCCGTCCTCGATGTTTGTGGTGAACCAGCGCGTGCCCGTCGCCGGGATGACGTCGACCTGGAGCGCCATGCCCGACGCAAGCGGGATTTGCGAACCGGCGAAAACCGGCGAGTGCATCCATTCATCGAGATGGATCAGGTGGCCGGGGTTGAGCGTGATGCCGAAGAACGGATCGCCGACGCGGTCGTGGATGGCCTTCCACAAGGTACCGCCCGTTACGCCGATACCGACGGCCTCGTACCAGTCGACGATCGCCGCGAAGTAGGGCGCGACGAGCCGGTCGACATAGTCGCCGATGTCGGCGGGCAGGTCCCGCGGGCCTTCGGCGAGGAAGCCGGCGCGGGCGCTGAGGCCACCCTGAACGCCGTAGGCGACCGTCACCGGGTCGCCGCGCCTGAGTACATCGAGGCTCGGGCTGGGCAGTCCATAGGCGGCGCGGCGGCCGCCCGACAGCATCGGATGGGCCGACAGCGGCAGACCGTTGATGTCGAGAAGGCGCGCCGCTTCCAGTTCGGTCATGTCCGGCTTCGCGCCGGCCAGCACGTTCCTGACGCCCTGCGAGGCGAAGGTGGCGGCGAATTCGAAGGCGGCAAGCTGCTCGGCCTCGTTCACGGCGCGCAGGCCGTCGGCGGGGGCCATCAGCAGGTCGGCGGCGTTCACCACTTCGCCGCGCGCGCCGACGAGCGAACGCAGCGTGTCGGCGACGAAGGCGGGCAGGTCGAGCGCCCGGCGGTCGAAGCCATGGTCGCCGGCGCCGAAGGGCTTCCAGCCGATGGCGCCGATCCGCTGCCCGGTGCGCAGCCCGCTTTCGCGAAGGATGTCGGAAAGTGCGGCGGAGCGGTCGCGCGGCTGCGCGGGCAGCGAGAACGTCTGGTAGAGCACCCGCTCGTAGGGGCCGCCGCAGAGTTCGGCGTAGCCCCAGCCCTCGTTGCCGACCAGCAGGCGGGGAAGCCGGCCGGGGACGACGACGAGCAGCGCCTCCTCGAAGCGCGGGTCGTAGCCGCTGAGATAGGCGATGTTGGCGGAGTGCTCGCGGTCGCCGTAGACGGCGAAGCCGTCCAGGCCTGCCTTCGTCCCGCGGGCGAGCAGCGCCTCGACACGTCGTTCCAGGAGGGCGCGGCCGACGACGGGCTGAACCGTCGGTTCGCCGAACTGCGGCAATGTGACGGGTCTCAGCGCGACCGAGGCGACGGGCATGGCGGGATTCCTCCGGTTGGACCGGAGTCTTTCCACGTCCGGTGGCGAGGGGGAAGGGCGGAGTTGGCGCCTAGCGGCCCCAGAAGGTCGGCGTGAAGACGACGAAGACGGCGAGGATTTCCAGCCGCCCGACCAGCATCAGCGCCGAGCAGATCCACTTGGCGGCGTCGGGCAGGGTGGAGAAATTGCCGACGGGGCCGATGATGGGGCCGAGGCCGGGGCCGACATTGGTCAACGCCGGCAGGGCGCCGGTGGTCGCGGTGACGAGGTCGAGACCGGTCGTGCCGAGCAGGATGGTGCCGATCCCCCAGATGACGAAGAAGGCGGAGATGAACAACACGACGGCGCGCTGCATGTCGGGGTCCACCGTGCGGTCGCCGTAGCGGACCGGTTGCACCGAGTTGGGGTAGATCAGGCGGCGCAGGCCGTTGCCGAGCAGTTCGAAGAGGATCAGGAAGCGGTAGGCCTTGATACCGCCGGTCGTCGATCCCGAGCAGCCGCCGAGGAAGGTGGCGACGAAGGCGCAGGCCACCGCGAAGGAACCCCAGGAACCGTAGTCGTCGCTGGCGTATCCAGTGGTGGTGATCACCGAGACGAAGTTGAAGGTCGAGTGAGTGATAGCATCGAAGAAGGGGATATCCAGCTTCACCCGCAGATAGATGGCGACGGCGACGGAGAAGACGATGGCGTAGCCGGCGAAGACGCGGATCTGCGGGTCGGCGAGCGCGTCGAGCCGGCCGCGGATTGCGAACAGGATCATGATCGAGAAGGGAAGTCCCCCGATGAACATGAAGAACGTGCCGATCCAAAGAATCGCGGGATTGTTCGAATATTGGGCGAAGGAGGCATCGTGGGTCGAGAAGCCCGCGGTCGCGACCGTCGTCATGGCGTGATTGACGGCGTGGAAGCCGTCCATGCCGGCGGCCGCGTAGCTGATCGCGCACAGGATGGCGAGCGAACCGTAGATGCCGACCAGGGCGATCGCGAAGGTTCGGAACCGCTCAAACGGCTTGTCCTCGATGTCGGAGGATTCGATCTTAAAGTAGGAGACGCCGCCGATGTTGAGGAAGGGAAGCAGGAACAACCCCAGCGCGATGACGCCGAGCCCGCCGATGAAATTGAGGATCGAGCGCCACAGGAGCAGCCCGGGCGGGAGATTGTCCAAGCCTGAGATCACGGTCGATCCGGTCGCGGTGACGCCGGAAACGGATTCGAAGAAGGCGTCGGCGAGGTTCATCTCGATCGACGACGCCAGGAATGGCACGGCGCCCGCGATCGCCATGGTCACCCACAGCATGTTGACCAGGAGGAAGCCGAAGCGGGTGGTCGCCTGAGGCGCGCGGCCCTGGGTGGCAAGCGCCACCGCCATGGCGAGGCCGCCGAGGAACAGGGCCGAGAAGGCGAAGACCCGCCAGTCGTCGTTGCCGAGGGCGAGATCGACCACCGCGGGGATGAGCATCGCGACGGACAGATAGAGCGCGAAGATCGCCGAGATATGGATGGCAGCCCGCGCCGCGCTTCTGTTCATGTGATCTACGGCCCCGGATGGCGGTCGCGCTCGCCGCACGGCCATGGTTGCCTCAGGCCGTGCGACTGTGGCTTCATACAAGCGAATGCACCGCCGCGCCAAGCGCCGGCTGCGACGACCTGCCGTGAAACGGGACGAGACGGATCGATGACGGACTTCATGTCGCGGGTGGCGAAGGCGGCGGATGCACTGCGCGTGCTGTTTCCGCCGACGCCGCTGCAGCACAATCTCTACCTGTCGCAGAAGACCGGCGCGCGAATTCTTCTGAAGCGCGAAGACCTTTCGCCGGTGCGTTCCTACAAGATCCGCGGCGCCTTCAACTTCTTCCGCAAGGCGCTTGCCGCGGGTGACGCGCCGGACCTCTTCGTCTGCGCCTCGGCCGGCAACCATGCGCAAGGGTTCGCCTTCGTCTGCCGCCATTTCGGCCGCAAGGGTGTCGTCTTCATGCCGGTCACCACGCCGCAGCAGAAGATCGACAAGACCCGCCACTTCGGCGGCGAGCAGATCGAAGTGCGGCTCGTCGGCGACTTCTTCGACGACTGCTACCGCGCCGCGCAGGAATTCGCCTCCGCGTCCGGCGGGCGCATGGTGCCGCCCTTCGACCATCACGACATCATCGAGGGCCAGGCCACCGTCGGGCTGGAGATGCTCGAGCAGATGCCGGACGGCGAGCCACCACAGATCGTCATCCTGCCGGTCGGCGGCGGCGGGCTGGCGGCGGGCGTCACCCAGTACGTCCGCCAGGCCGGCGCCGATCCGCGTTTCCTCTTCGCCGAGCCGGCGGGCGCGCCCAGCCTGAAGCAGAGCCTCGCCGCCGAACGCCGCGTCAGGCTGGCGAAGGTCGACAATTTCGTCGACGGTGCCGCGGTCGCCGAGATCGGCAGGGAAAATTTCCGCCGGCTGAGGGACTTTCCCGCCGATAGCGTCACGCTGGTCCCGGAAAACCGGCTCTGCGCGACGATGATCGAGATGCTCAACATCGAGGGGGTCGTGCTGGAACCGGCCGGCGCGCTGGCCATCGATGCGCTGAAGGACCTATCGCGCAAGGAGTTGAAGGGGCGCACGATCGTCGCCGTCGTCTCGGGCGGCAATTTCGACTTCGAGCGGCTGCCCGACGTGAAGGAGCGGGCGCTGCGCTTCGAAGTCCTGAAGAAGTACTTCGTCTTCCGCTTTCCGCAGCGGCCCGGCGCGCTTCGCGACTTCCTCGACCTGCTCGGCCCGGACGACGACATCACCCGCTTCGAATACCTGAAGAAATCGGCGCGAAATTTCGGCTCGGTGCTGATCGGCCTGGAAACCAAGGACCGCAGGAACTTCGACGTGCTCGTCAAGCGCTTCGAAGAGGCCGGCTGGGCTTATGAGGACATCACCGACAACGAGACGCTGGCCGGGCTGATCATATGAGCGGCGGGACCGTCTACATCCTGCTCTTCCGCGGCGTTGGCGGCGCGACGCAGCTGCCGGTGAAGCCGCTTAAGGAGGCGCTGACCGAGGCCGGTTTCGAGAACGTCGGGACCTACATCAACAGCGGCAATGCCTTCCTGCGGACCGACAAGCCGAAGGCGGAGATGCTCGAGGCGGTGGCGCGGATCTGCCGGGATGCGTTCGGTTTTACCAAGGAAATCCACGCGCCGACGCTGGCCGAATGGCAGAAGGTGATCGACGACAACCCGTTTCCCGACTTCAAGGAGGGCAAGCACCTGCACGCGGCGTGGCTGGACGGCGAGCCGAAGCCCGGCGCAGTCGCGGCGCTGAGGGGATTCTGCGTCGAAGGCGAAGGGATAGAGGTTGTCGGCCGCGTCGCCTACCTGCACACTCCGCACGGCTTCGGCCGGTCGAAGCTGGCGGAGAAATTCGACAAACTGATCGGCGTCGCCAACACGGCGCGTAACTGGAACACGGTCATCAAGCTGAAGGAGATGGCGGACGCGGCGGCGGGGTAGGGCGCCGGACCGACCGTCATCGTTTCGGGCGGCGCTCTTCCGGAACGCCGGCTTCCCCGAACTACCCCACCCGGCCCTGCGGGCCACCCTTCCCGCAAGGGGGAGGGTTCTGTCATGCTGCAGCGCAAGATGAAATCGCTTGCTATTCGCCGGCCGATAGCCCATATGCCACCCATAGGCGCTTGGGCCGGGTCATCCGGCTTTCTCCTCCGAAGAGACTGGTTGCGTCTTTCTCTCCCCAGAACGTTCCGGGCGAGATGAGACCCTCGGCATGAAGCCGCTGGGTTACGACAGCGCAGCCGCGCGGGCCAGACGCCCGCCGCCTTGTCGTTTCACGAAATTGACCGGCCGCGGGTTGCGCCCCGTGGCCTCGTACCGTTCGCGGCGCAATGCTGCGCGAAAGAAGAACAAATTGACGATTGAAATCAACGAAGCAGAGCCGGCCTTTGCCGCCCTCGGCATCACCGGCTCGCTGCTCAAGGCCACCGCGCTCGCCGGCTACACGGATCCCAAGCCGATCCAGACGCAGGCGATCCCCGCGCAGCTGAAAGGCCGCGACATCCTCGGCGTGGCGCAGACCGGCTCGGGCAAGACCGCAGCCTTTGCCCTGCCGATCCTCTCCAAGATCATCGGGCTCGGCAACAAGCGCCGGCCGAAGACGGTGCGCGCGCTGGTGCTGGCGCCGACCCGCGAACTCGCGGTGCAGATCGAAGAATCCTTCCGCATGCTCGCTAAGGGCGCGCACATCTCGACCGCGCTCGTGCTCGGCGGCGTGTCGCGCTTCAGCCAGGTGAAGAAGATCGGGCCCGGCGTCGACGTGCTTATCGCCACGCCCGGCCGCCTGATGGATCTCATCCGCGAGGGCGACGTCAACCTCTCCGAGACGACCTGGCTGGTCCTCGACGAGGCGGACCGCATGCTCGACATGGGCTTCATCAACGACGTCAGGAAGATCGCCAAGCTGACGCACCCGGCCCGGCAGACGGCGCTGTTCTCGGCGACCATGCCGCCGGAGATCGAGCAGCTCGCCCAGAGCCTGCTGCGCGACCCGCTGCGCATCGAGGTGGCGCCGCAGGGCACCACGGCGGCGGAGATCGCCCAGAGCGTCGTCATCGCCCGCACCAAGCAGAAGCGGACCATCCTGTCCTCGATGCTCGCCGACCCGGCGATGCGCTCGGTGATCGTGTTTTCGCGCACCAAGCACGGCGCCGACCGCGTCACCCGCGACCTCGAGCGCGACGGCTTCAACGCCGCGGTCATCCACGGCAACAAGTCGCAGAACGCCCGGCAGAAGGCGCTGAACGGCTTCCGCGACGGCTCGGTGCGCATCCTCGTGGCGACCGACATCGCCGCGCGCGGCATCGACGTCGCCGGCATCAGCCACGTCGTCAACTTCGACCTGCCCGACGAGGCGGAGAGCTACGTGCACCGCATCGGCCGCACGGGCCGCAACGGCGCCGACGGCATCGCCATCACGCTGTGCGACCCGTCGGAGAACGCCAAGCTGCGCGCCGTCGAGCGTATCATCCGGATGAAGCTGCAGGTGGTGCGCGACCATACCGGCGAGGCCGATCCGCGGCCGGAACCCCGGCAGCGCGACACGGGCGCGATGCAGGCCGACAACGACCGCGGTCCGCAGCGGTCCGACGAGCGCCGCCGGCCGGCGCATGCCGGCCAGGGCGAGCGCAAACCGGCCCATCGCGGGCAGGGCGACGGCGCTCCGCGCGACGCCTTCTCCAAGGGGCCGCAGCGGGCGCGGCCGGACGGCGGCAGGCCCGACCAGCGCAAGCCGTTCCGCGGCAAGCGCCGCGGCTTCGGCGGCAAGCGGCCGGCTCCGCGCGCCGCGTAAGCGGTGAAAACTTGCCGGCGCCGCCCCGCGCGGCGTCGGCCCGTTTGGACCATATCCCCGTCGGGTGGTCCAATTGCGCGCGCCGCGGCGCCGGGTTAGCGCCTGCGCGTCGCAGCGTCCGTCGCGTCCTGCGCGCCGGGCCGAAGGGCGGGGGAAACAATGACCGGGATCGCAACGCTGGCTCTCGCCTACGTGCTGTCGCAGTTCTACCGGTCGTTCCTGGCGGTGCTGACGCCTTCGCTGATTGCCGACCTCGGCATCGATAAGGCCGGCCTCTCGGTGGCCTCCGGCGCCTATTTCATCGCCTTCGCGCTGGCGCAGTTCCCGGTCGGCGTCTTCCTCGATCGTTTCGGGCCGAGGCGCACGGCCGCCGCGATCATGACGCTCGGCTGCGCCGGCGGGGCCTTCCTGTTCTCCGCCGCGACGGCGCCATGGATGATCGCCGCCGCGATGGTGATGATCGGCATCGGCTGCGCGCCCATCCTGATGGCCTCGCTCTTCATCTTCGCCAAATCCTATTCGCCCGCCCGCTTCGCCGTGCTTGCCTCGTGGATGGTGGCCTTCGGCTCCACGGGCAACATCATCGGCGCAGCACCGCTCGCCGCGGTGGCCGAAGCCTTCGGCTGGCGCGCCTCGATGGCGGGCCTCGGCGTCGTCACGATCATCGTCGCGGCTGCGGTTCTCCTTGTTGTCCGCGACCCTGAGAGCGATGGCCGCGGCACGGGCGCGGGCCTTTCCGGCTATCTCGAACTCCTGCGCATGCCGGTGCTGTGGGCAATCATCCCGCTGGCGGCGCTCAACTACGCGCCGCCGATGGGAATCCGCGCGCTGTGGGCCGGTCCCTATCTCGCCGACACCTATGGCGCCGACGCGATCGCGATCGGCCAGGCGACGCTGTACATGGCCTTTGCAATGGCCGCGGGCGCGTTCATCTACGGTCCCCTCGACACGCTGTTGCGCACGCGCAAGTGGGTCGCCTTCGCCGGCAACGCCGTCGGCGTCGCCGCGCTCGTCTGGCTGGCGCTTTATCCGGTGACGACGATCACGGCTTCCACCGTCGTCTTCGTCCTCATCGGACTGTTCGGAGGCTCCTACGGGCTGCTGATGGCGCATGCGCGCGCCTTCCTCCCCGGCCATCTGACCGGGCGCGGCGTTACCCTGATGAATTTCTTCTCGATCGGCGGGGTGGGCGCCATGCAGTTTGCCACGGGCGCGGTCGTCACCGCGACGACGGTGCCGGGCGATCCGTCTGCGGGGTACGCGGCACTGTTCCTGTTCTATGCCATTACGCTCGGCGTCGCGCTCGTCGCCTATCTGCCGGCAAAGGATGCAAAACCATCGGCCGACGGCCATTGAGAGTTCCCGCCGGCCTCTACCGGTTTTCGTCCGCCGGCCGGGCCGCGAAATAGCGCCTGGCGATCTCCTGCGGCGAGGGCGGGTGGACGAGTACCGGGATGAGGTTGATTTCGCCCAGCGTCCGGGCGGTCAGCATGTGGTCCTCGATGCCGATCATGGCGCGGTCCTGGCTTGAGTAGCAGGCGTAGCCATGTGGCGCCATGACGAGATAGCCGGCGATCCGGTAGGGGTCGCCGGGAATGACGCAGCCTTCGGCCTGGCAGCGCTCAATCGCATCGATAAGCGACTTCAAGGCGTCCGCATTGATTCGGTCACGCGACTTGGCGCGGCTCACTTCCTCACCGCGGTTGCCGAACATCAGCCAGAACGAGCCCGGATTTTCTTCGGCGAAACGGATGTACGCGTCGTTGAGCGCGGTAAGCTGTTCGAGAGCGCCGGGGCCGGCCCTGGCGATCTCGATGTCCTGGTAGCGGCGCAGTTCGCCGAAGCCTCTCTCCGCCAGAGTCTCGAGCAGGGCAGCCTTGTCGGCGAAATGGCGGTATACCGCCGGATGCGACACGCCGAGCGCAGCGGCAAGTTCGCGCAGCGAGAATTCGGGGCTGTGGCGCTCGGCGATGAGCGCCAACGCGACGTCCTGCAAGGCGTTGCGGAGATCCGGATGATGATAGGTTACCTTCCTCCGGGTTTTTTGCGACAGACCCAAGACCTCTTCCCCAATCACAGGTTTCCAGGGAACCGGCCTGGACGCAGCACCCGCGCACCTACCACGGGACAAAATGCTAAGCCACTATTGACGCTTCGCATATCTCGGGCAATGTTACCGATGGTTACATCGCATAACAATCGATGGAGCCAAGCGGTCCGGCAGCAAGCGGCGGGCGCAGAAGCGCTGCCTGCCGTGCGGGCCGGCAAAACAAGAGGGAGGTATCCGGAATGTCGAAATCCAATTTCGCGACGCAGCGCTGCTCGCTCGCCGTGGCAATGGTCCTGGGATGTGCGTTGCCACATGCCATGGCCCAGGACGATGCGCGCTGGCTGACGCCGACGATGATCGGCGCGCGCGCGCACATGTTCGAGCCGAGCCTGAACTACCTTACATTCCAGCACATGGACCAGATGTTCGCGACCCGCGGCGTGGCGGCGGGAAGCGAGGTCTGGGAACTTCCGAGCGATCCCGTTGCGCTCGAGGGCGACTACACGATCGGCGACAAGTCGATGAGCCTGACCGATGCGCTCGAAGCCACCGCCACGAACGCGCTCGTCGTCGTCAAGGGCGGCAAAATTGTCCACGAGACCTATCGTAACGGCAGCGATGCCAAGACGCGCTTTCTCACCTTCTCGGTTGCCAAGTCCTACGTCTCCACGCTGATCGGGCTGGCGCTCGCCGACAGCGCGATCAGGAGCCTCGACGACAAGGTGACGGACTACCTTCCGCAGATGAAGGGCACCGGCTATGACGGCCCGACGATCCGTGACCTGTTGCGCATGCGCTCCGGCGTCGACTGGCTGGAGGTCTACCAGTTCGGCAGCGAGACGCAGCTAACCAAGGTGCACGACAACTCGCTCGTCGCCTACCGCTACCGGTGGTGCGACTACGCCGCCAACGAGTCGAAGGCCGGGCCGAACGCCCCGAACGCGGTGTTCAACTACGCGACGCTCGATACGAGCGTACTGGGCTGCATCCTCGAAAAGGCGGTGGGCAAGACCGGTTCGGAATATATGTCGGAGAAGCTCTGGAAGCCGGCGGGCATGGAGAGCGACGCCTACTGGATCATGGACGGGCCGGATTCCGTCGGGCGCGAGTTCTTCGGCGCCGGCCTCGCCGCCACGGCGCGCGACCATGCCCGTTTCGGCCTGATGTTCCTCAACGGCGGCATGGCCAACGGCAAGCAGGTAGTGCCCGCCGAATGGGTGCGCGAGGCGACCGTGCCGGACGAGGGCTACGAGCCGATCTCGGCGGGGGAAACTCTGGGATACCAGTATCAGTGGTGGACCTTCGCGGGATCGGACGCCTACGCGGCGATGGGGCTTCACCACCAGTTCATCTATGTCGACCCGGCGAACGACATGGTGATCGTCAAGATCACCCACACGGCAGAACCGGTCGGACGCGACGAGGAGAACCTGGAACTCTTTGCGCAGATCGCCAAGCGGCTGGCCAACTGACCTGTGACGCCCGGCACGTCCGGCCTTCGCCGGCAAATCAACTACGGCCTTCTCCCCGCCTGTCGCGGGGAGAAGGCACAGTCGGGTCGATGGGGGCGTCCTTCGTTTCGATCGTTGGGAGAGGCTGACGCCGAAGATCAGGAATCAAGCCCAAGCGACTTGATCCATTCGGTAATTTTTTCCGCGAGCGGTTCCGTCGTCGACGGCGACAGCGCGTCGCCGGCGATCACGTGGTTGTAGGGGTCGCCGCTGTCGTCGACCGTGACGATCTCGTGCGGCGCACCCCATCTTGCCGCGATCTCGCGCGTCAGTTCGGGCCGCACGACGGCATCCTTGTCGGACAGCACGAACAGCGCCGGCACGCGTGTCGTCTCGACCGGTGCATCGTAAGCCAGCCTGGTCAGCGCCGCCATGGGCAGCGTCGCCTCGATCGGGTAGCGCGTCGTCCAGAACGTCGCGTGGAGATCGTTGACGGGCGTGAAGCCGCGCTCGGCGCCGGCGACGAGGCGCGCGATCTGCGCACCCCACGGCATGGTCAGGATCTCCGCCCCGGCGGCCTGCACGCCGTAATTGGGGGAGATCATCGCGAGCCCCGCGATGTCGCTCATCGGACCCGGCTGCGTCGCCGCCCAGCTCGCCAGCGACGCCCCCGTCGAGACGCCGATGACGACCACCCGCTCGCCGATCAGGCGGGCGATGGCGAGGGCTTCGCCGTAGTCGTTCACCCAGGCGTTGACCGAGCCGGTCGCCATGGCGGCGCCGTCCTGCCCATGGCCAGTCAACCGCGTGTAGAAGAGGTTGGCACCGATTGCCGCGGCGACGCGGTCGGCGAGCGGCCGGACCTCGCCCTTGCTGGCTGAGAAGCCGTGAACGTAGACGAGGGCGATCGGCGTCTTCGCCTTCGTTCCCGGGTCGGCCCAGACGATCTCCTTGGCGAGTTCCGGCCGGATGCCGGCGACGGCGGCCTCCGTCCGCGCCAGATAGGCTTCCGGATCGTCGCCGATGACGGCGGGGTCGAAGGCCACGGTCGTGTCGGCCGCAACCTGCGGACCGGCGAAGAACAGCACGGCGGCGAGGGTGACGGCGACGGCTGCGGAGATGAGGAGGCGCTTCACGATTCTATTCACTCCGGCCGCAGCCTTCGGGCTGTGATGATGGTTGCGATGTGATCTCCCGCCCGGATATCGCCGAAGGGTCGCGCTTCCTGTCGGCGACGGGCCGCCGGTCCCAGCCAGTCAGCCGGTTGACCAATGCGAAGCGCAGCGGCTGGGGCAGGATCGACAGAAGGCGAAGCGCCACGCTCAAGCGGCGCGGAAAGCTGGTCTCAAATCCGCCATGGCTCAGCGCCCGCGCCAGGCGCTCCACGGCGCGGTCCGCCGGCATGAGGAAGGGCATGCGGAAGCTGATCTTCTCGGTGAGCACCGTCTCAACGAAGCCGGGATTGATGACCTGGATGCGGATATTGAGCTTGTCGAGATCGTATTTGAGCGATTCGGCGAGATGGTTGAGGGCCGACTTGGAACTGCCGTAGGCGGCGGCGGCCGGCCAGCCGGAGAACGCGGTGACGGAACCTATGAACGCGATCTGGCCCCGGCGCCGGACGCGCATCTTCGCCACCGCCGGAACCAGCCCGTAGATGACGCCAAGAAGATTGACCTCGTAGGTGCGCACGAAGTTGGAGGTCTGCATCCGCTCGACGCGGGTCGGATAGAAGACGCCGGCATTGAACACGGCAAGCGCGAGCGGGCCGGCGTCGCGTTCGATGGCGTCGACGATTTCCGCCATTGCCGCTTCGTCTGCAACGTCTCCCGGGTAGGACAGGATAACGCCGGCCAGCCCCGATGCCTGCCCGGCGAGTTCGTCGAGTCGCTCCTTGTCGCGGGAGGTCACGGCGACCGTATATCCTCGCCGCGCCAGATTGAGGGCGAGTTCCCTGCCGATCCCACTGCTGGCGCCAGTAATCCAGGCGACGCCGTCGGCCGGACCGGCACGATAGAGGCCCATGTTTCCGTCCCTCGGTCTGCTTCGTTTTGACCTGGACGGTAGCATCCCGCGCCGGGCCGCCGCAATCGGCGACGACGGAGAACGACGTTTCCAGAATCGGCTTCTCTGTGAAATTCGATTCCTTGAAGGGGGCGGCGGCGCTTTCTATTTTGCGCAATCTTTGCAAGGAATCCCCCAATGTACAATTCGGTGATCGATGCCATCGGCGGCACGCCGCTCATCCGTCTGAGGCGCGCTTCGGAAGAAACCGGCTGCGAGATTCTGGGCAAGGCCGAATTCATGAATCCCGGCCAGTCGGTGAAGGATCGCGCCGGTCTGTTCATCGTCCGCGACGCCGAGCGGAAGGGCTTGCTCAGGCCCGGCGGCGTCATCGTCGAGGGTACCGCCGGCAACACCGGCATCGGGCTGACCGTGGTTGCCAAGGCGCTCGGCTACCGTACCGTGATCGTCATTCCCGACACGCAGAGTCAGGAGAAGAAGGACGCCCTGCGCCTGCTCGGCGCCGAACTGATCGAGGTTCCGGCGGTGCCCTACAAGAACCCGAACAACTACGTGAAGCTGTCGGGGCGCCTGGCGGAGCAGCTGGCGCGGAGCGAATCCAGCGGCGCCGTATGGGCCAACCAGTTCGACAACGTCGCCAACCGCGACGGCCACATCCGCACCACCGCCCAGGAAATCTGGGCGCAGACTGACGGCAGGATCGACGGCTTCGTCTCGGCCGTCGGCACCGGCGGCACGCTGGCAGGCGTCGCCATCGGCCTTCGCGAAAAGGACCCGTCGGTGAAGATCGCGCTCGCCGACCCGCTCGGTGCGGCGCTGCACAGCTTCTACACGGACGGTGTGCTCAAGGCCGAGGGCAGTTCAATCACGGAAGGAATCGGCCAAGGCCGAATCACCGCCAATCTCGACGGTTTCGCTCCCGACTTCTCCTTCCAGATTGCGGACGAGGAAGCGCTGCCGATCATCTTCGACCTGGTGCAGGAGGAGGGGCTGTGCCTCGGCGGATCGTCCGGCATCAACATCGCCGGCGCCATCCGCCTAGCGCGCGAACTCGGTCCCGGACACAGGATCGTGACGATTCTTTGTGATTACGGCACGCGATATCAGTCGAAGCTCTTCAATCCTGTCTTCCTGCGTGGCAAGAACTTGCCGGTGCCGGCATGGATGGAAAGCACTCCATCCTACGCCGTGCCCTACGAGCAAGTTGGCTGATGACGTTCCAGACCGCCGCCCTTTTTCGAGACGATGCATATCTGAAGGAAGCAGAGGCGACGGTGCTGGCGGTCAACGACCGCGGCGGCATCATCCTCGACCGGACCATCTTCTACGCCACGTCGGGCGGCCAGCCCGGCGACACCGGCGTTCTCACGCGCGCCGACGGGAGCCGGATCGCCATCGCCGCGACGGTGACCGGTGAGACCAAGGACGAGATCATCCACATCCCCGTCGACGGAGACAACGTGCCGGCGGTGGGAGAGAAAGTGCGCCTCGCCATCGACTGGGATCGGCGGCTGAACCTGATGCGCATGCACACCGCCTGCCACCTGGTCTCGGTGATCTGCCCGTTCCCGATCACCGGCGCGTCGGTCGCCGAAGACGACAGTCGCATCGACCTCGACATTCCCGACCCGAGCTACACGAAGGAACTCGTCACCGGGCGGCTGATGGAGATGGTACGCGCCGACCATCCCGTCTTCATCCGCTGGATTACCGACGGGGAACTGGCCGCCAATCCGGGACTGGTCAAGTCGAAGAACGTGCGGCCGCCGATGGGCACGGGGCGCATCCGCCTCGTGCTGATCGGCGAGGACGCGGCGGTAGACAGCCAGCCCTGCGGCGGCACCCATGTGCGCTCGACCGGCGAGATCGGCGAGATCCACATCGGCAAGATCGAGAAGAAGGGGCGCGAGAACCGGCGTTTTCGCATCCGCTTCGGGCCGGCGCCGGCAAACTGAGGGATCGAGATGGCCGACAAGAGCCCCTTCGTCATGGAGCCCGACTGGCTTGCGGAGCATCTCGGCACTCCCGGCCTGTCGATCGTCGACGCCTCCTGGTACCTGCCGGCCCAGCGCCGCGACGCAAAAGCCGAGTACGATGCGGCGCACATCCCCGGCGCGGTCTTCTTTGACCAAGACCTCGTCGTCGATCCCGCCTCGAGCCTGCCGCACACCTTGCCGTCGCCGGCGCTGTTCGCCCGCTTCGCCGGTTCGATGGGCATCTCGGCCGACGACACGATCGTCGTCTACGACGGCCCCGGCCTGTTTTCGGCGCCGCGCGTGTGGTGGATGTTCCGCATCATGGGTGTCACGGAGGTCTTCATCCTCGACGGCGGCTTCGACCGCTGGAAGGCGGAGGGCCGGCCGGTGACCGCAGAGCCGACGCGCATCGCGCCTTGCTTCTTCCATCCCGATTTCGACGCCGCGCGGGTGGTACCCTTTTCCGAGATGCGCGACATCGTCGCCACGGGGAGCGCGCAGATCGCCGATGCGCGGCCGGCCGGGCGCTTCGCCGCGATCGATCCGGAGCCGCGTCCGGGCCTGCGCGGCGGCCACATGCCGGGTGCGAGGAACGTGCCGGCCCTTTCGCTGTCGCGCAACGGCGAACTCCTGCCGCTCGACGAGCTCAGGGCGGTGCTTGAAGGCGCCGGGCTCGACCTGTCGAAACCGGTGGTCACCTCCTGCGGCTCGGGCGTGACCGCGGCGACGATCTCGTTCGCGCTTTATTCGCTCGGTTATGGCGATCAGCGCCTCTACGACGGTTCGTGGACGGAATGGGGTGGCCATCCCGACACGCCGATCGTCACCGGGAAGGACTGAGAATGGGCGACCCCCACAGCCTTAACCCGGTTGAAGTCACGGTCACGTTCCTCGAGATGGCGTCGCCGCTCGCGCACTATCCGCCGCTGCCCTACGGCAGGCAGATCGCGCTTCTGAAGACGCGCAACATCCCGCTGCACTTCTACCGCTACCTCCAGGACCGGATCGGCCGCAAATGGCATTGGGTCAACGTTCTGCGGCTGAGCGACGAGGAGCTTTCCGCCAAGATTCATGCGCCGGGTCGCGACATTCGCGTCCTCTATCTCGACGGCGCCCCCGCCGGCTTCTTCGACTTGAGGCCGGAGCCCCGCGGGCCGGTCGAACTCGCCTATTTCGGCATGATGGAACAGGCGATGGGGCAGGGGCTCGGCCGCTGGTTCCTCGGCGCCGCCATCGAGGCGGCCTGGTCGCACAATCCGACGGTCGTCACCGTGCAGACCTGCACGCTCGACCATCCCGCGGCGCTGTCGCTCTACCAGAAGCTCGGCTTTTCCCCGGTCGGCCAGATGAAGGAGATGGTCGCGCCGCTCCCCTTCGCCGAGCGCTCGGCGAGCGTCATGCGCTGAACGATCATGGCCGTTTCTGAACTGCCCGTTCAGTGGCGGTTCAGGCGTCCGGCGGCATTCTTCCTCCAACGGTCCACGGCCCTGGCGGCCGCAGCCAAAGGAGAAGAAGATGTCGATCCGAGCCCTCGCCGCAGCCCTTGCCCTCGTCGCCCTGCCGACCCTCGCTTCGGCGGATCCGCTGGTTGCCGGCGCCCCCGCCGTGGAGAGGCAATATCCCGCCGGCAAGCCGGTGGACGGGTATCCTCTGCGCAGGAGCGCCGTCGACAAGAACGTGCGGGGCACGGTGACTTCGGCGGATGTCCTGGCGGTGGAAGACGAGGTCATGGAGGAGCTCCGGCCCGAGCGCGCACCGCGCGACGGGCGCCCGGGCCGCACGTTCGCCGGCGACAAGACTGCCGGCGAAAAGATCGCACAAGGCACCATGCCGTCGGCCCAGCAGATCGAGCGGCAGCTGGAAGCCGCGCCGCGCAAGCGCGTGCGCCCCGAGGAACGCGTCACCATCCGCGAGTTCAAGAAGCGCCCGGAATTGCGCCGCAACGCGCCGGCGATCGACATCCAGTCGATCAACTTCGCCTTCGCTTCGGCAGAGATTCCCTATTCGCAGTTCGGCAAGATCGAGAACATCGCCGACGCCATGGAGCGCATCCTGCGCCGCGACCGCCGCCAGGTGTTCCTCATCGAGGGCCACACCGACGCGGTCGGCTCGTGGGGGTCGAACCAGCGGCTTTCGGAAGCCCGCGCTGCTTCGCTGAGGAGCGTCCTCGTCCATGAATTCGGCATCCCGCGCCGGGCTCTCGAGACGGTCGGCTACGGCGAGGAATACCTGCTCGTGCCGACCCAGGACGAGAACTGGCGCAACCGCCGCGTCACCCTGCGCCGCATCACCGACCAGGTCGTGCCGTTCTGATCCTTCCCGACTGGCGTATTGCCACGCGTCCGCCATCCGGCTAGCCGGTGGCGGACGTTTCGTTTTCGGAAAGGGATTTGTGATGGCCATTCGTGTCGTGGTCGCTGGTGCGACGGGTTGGGTGGGCAAGGCGCTGGTGCCCGCAATCCTCGGCGAGGCCGACCTCGTGCTCGCCGGCGCCGTGGCGCGCAATGCCGCCGGCGTCGACGCCGGCATCGCTTCCGGGCGCGAAGCCTGCGGCGTCGCGATCGCCGCGACGCTGGAGGAAGCGCTCGCCATCCCCTCCGACGTCGTGGTCGACTATACGAAGCCGCATGTCGTGAAGGGCCACGTGCTCGCCGCGCTTCGCGCTGGGCGCAACGTCGTGGTCGGCACCTCCGGGCTCGGCGCCGACGACTACGCCGAGATCGCCTCCGCGGCGGAGAAGAGCGGCGTCGGCGTCATCGCCGCCGGAAACTTCTCTATCACGGCGACGCTTTTGAAGCGCTTCGCGCTGATGGCGGCGAAGTACGTGCCCGACGTCGAGGTGATCGACTACGCCAGCGCCAAGAAGCCCGACGCGCCTTCGGGCACGGCGCGCGAACTGGCCGAGGCCCTGTCGGCGGTGCGCCGCGCCTCGACCGCGCGGCCGCAGTCGGAGGTTTCCGGCATCCCGGCGACGCGCGGCGCCGCCGTCGGCTCGGGTGCGGGCGTCCAGGTCCACGCCCTGCGCCTGCCGTCCTTCGTTCTGTCCTGCGAGGCGCTGTTCGGACTGCCGGACGAACGGCTGACGATCCGCCACGACGCCGGCTCTTCGGCAGCACCCTATGTCGCCGGAACGCTTCTCGCCGTGCGCCGGGTCGTCGGCATGAAGGGCCTGGTGCGCGGCCTCGACCGCCTGATCGACTGACGCGCAGGAATCGGGTGGCCGCTCCCCCGGTCGGGGCGTATCCCCGCGGTACAAACCGCGAGGAGAGACCATGACCATCCGCCTTGTCGCCCTGCCGACCGAACGCGTCCGCGACCTACAGGCGGGCGCTCCCGACGACTACGGGCTGGCGCCCGAGCGGCGCATCTCCGACGGCGACGGCACGCCGTGCCGCCACTGCCTGCGCCATATCGCGGCGGGGGAGGCCTACCTCGTGCTCGCCTACCGTCCGTTTCCCGCCGCGCAGCCCTATGCAGAGACCGGTCCGATCTTCCTCCACGCCGCACCCTGCGGGCAGGCCGACGAAAGCGAGGCGCTGCCGCCGATCGCGGACGGCACGCCGGACTACATCGTCAGGGGCTACGGCGCCGACGACCGCATCGTCTACGGAACCGGCGCCGTGACGCCGACTGCCCGCATTACGGCGCGCGCGGCGGAGCTCTTCAGCCGGCCCGACGTCGCCTATCTCCACGTCCGTTCGGCGCGCAACAACTGCTACCAGTTCCGCATCGAGCGCGGCTGAGGCGCTCAGGCGTCGACGCGGACGGTTTCGGCGTTCTCCGGCTGGTACCAGACCGGAATGCCGCCGCGGCCGGTGGCGGCGAACTCGCCGGCCAGGCGCCTGGCGAGCGCGAGTCCTTTCTCTCGGTGGCCGGCGGCCTCGGCCTCCGTCCACAGCCGCCGGCCTTCCGCATTGCCGTCCGCGAACGAGGCGTCGTAGTCGCGACCCCAGGCGAGCAGATCCTCGGCGAGCGCCCAGGAAATGCCGATGTGATGGGTGGAGCAGGAATATTCGTAGCCGTGCTCCCGTTCGCCGACGTCCCAGACCGGGTCGGATTCGAAGGTGGCGGCGACCTGCATTGCCGAGAATTCGGTGGCGCTGCCGCAAGCGCGGGCTTCGGGCTCGAAGGTGACCCGGTCCGGGCCGAGATGCGCGGCAAGCGCGTTGAAGATCGCCCGGCCATCCGCCTCGATGCGGGCGCGATCAGCCAGGTTCCTGAGCTTGTGACGCAGGGGATCGTCGGGATCTGCGAGGTCGCGGAACAGGTCGAGCCATGCGACGATGCGGTCGTCGAGCTCCGGCGGCAGCAATCCCGTCGGTATCCAGACCGGCTCGCCTGTCTCTGCGTCGAGGAGCCCGCTGCCGTGCCAGGAGGGCGTCAGCACAACACGTTGCGGCAATACGCCTTCCGGCGCGGCGACGCCCGTCGCCGGTCCGGCCGGGGCGATGCCGTGAGCCAGGCTGAGTGAGCGCCAGGCGTAGAAGCAGATGGCGGCGAATGCGGTGGCGCAGATGACCAGCACTGCCGGATGCTCGCCGGGGGCCGGACGCAGCGCGCCGCTCCACCACGCGCCTGCGACGATCGCCGTGGCGCCGAGATAGACGAAAAAGGCGTTGCGCGTCTGCCTCCGGCCTTTTTCGTCGGGTTCGTCCCACGGATCGAAGACGCGCGGCGCCAGCACGAAGAGGTAGAGCGCGTAGACGATCGTGTTGGCGAGGAAAACCCATAGCGCGAGGTCGAGCCGCGCGGCGAGAAGGATGCCGCCGGCGCCGGTCAGTAGCGCCATTCCGGTCAGGAAGCGGATGCGCTGTGCTTCGACCTGGTCCTCCTTCGACACCTTCATCGAGATGGCGGAGACGGCGCGGGAAAGCAGCAGGGTCGTGGCGCCGGCGCGGATGATCAGCGGCGCGGCGATGATGTAGAAGGCTCCGATGAGCCTCAGCACGATGTCGGCGGGGAGGGGGATCGAATCCGGCATGGTCGCGAATGACCGTGCCGATGCGGAAAAAGTGAGGCAAGTGCGGCAATGCCGCCTTTGGTCACAATTCGGTAACCATACGTGCGTAGTCTGCGATCGTCGATCGATCGTGCCGACCGCGGATGTACCGGCAGCAGGGTCTCGGCAATCGAGGAAGCGGGGTTTTGGCCCCGCTTTTTTTGTTGCCCGCATTCCGCCCTGCGCCACCAAGGAAAATGCCCGCCGGATGGTGCGATCCGGCGGGCGACTGGTCGGAGGAGATTATGCTTCTTGGTTGTCGTCAGGCCGCCAGGACCGCCTTCGGCTCGGCCATCTCGTAGCCGAGGGCCTCGGCGACGGCGCGGTTGGTGATCCTGCCCTTGTGGACGTTGAGGCCGTTCCTCAGGTGCGGGTCGTCGACCAGCGCCTTCAGGCCCTTGTCGGCGAGCTGCAAGCCGTAGAACAGCGTGGCGTTGTTCAGCGCGTGCGCCGAGGTTACCGGGACCGCGCCGGGCATGTTGGCCACGCAGTAGTGGATGATGCCGTCGACCTCGTAGGTGGGTTCGGCATGGGTCGTAGCGTAGCTGGTCTCGAAGCAGCCGCCCTGGTCGATGGCGACGTCGACGAGCACCGCGCCCTTCTTCATACCCGACAGCATCTCGCGGGAGACGAGCTTCGGCGCGGCGGCGCCCGGGATCAGTACGGCGCCGACGACGATGTCGGCGGAGAAGCACTCTTCCTCGAGCGCCTCGACGGTCGAGTAGCGCGTGTGCACGCGGCCGTTGAAGATGTCGTCGAGCTGGCGTAGGCGCGGGATCGAGCGGTCGATGATGGTGACGTCGGCGCCCAGCCCTACCGCCATCTTCGCCGCATGTAGCCCGACCACGCCGCCGCCGATGACGGCGACCTTGCCCGGCAGCACGCCCGGCACGCCGCCGAGCAGCACGCCGCGTCCGCCATTGGCCTTCTGCAGCGCGGTAGCGCCGGCCTGGATCGACAGGCGGCCGGCGACTTCCGACATCGGCGCCAGCAGCGGCAGGCCGCCGCGGTCGTCGGTGACGGTCTCGTAGGCGATGGCCGTGACGCCCGACGCGACGAGGCCGCGCGTCTGCTCCGGATCCGGAGCGAGGTGGAGATAGGTGTAGAGAATCTGGTTGTCGCGCAGTTGCACCCATTCGCCGGGCTGCGGCTCCTTGACCTTGACGATCATGTCCGACTTGGCGAACACCTCCTCGGCGGTGCGGGCGATCGTGGCGCCGGCGGCGCGGTAGGCGTTGTCGTCGGCGCCGATACCGGCACCGGCGCCCGTCTCGACCAGCACTTCATGGCCGTGGGCGACATACTCGCGCACCGACCCGGGGGTGAGGCCGACGCGATACTCGTGATTCTTGATTTCCTTCGGGCAGCCGACGCGCATCCGAAATTCTCCCTGTTCCGGCCGTGGACGGCCTTGTTCCCTGATCCTTCTATTAGAGCACGAAAGGCTTCGAACGTGTTTGCGAATGCGGTTGCGCAGCCGCTGTGGAATCGATACTTCTTGCGCGAAACAGGATCAGCTTCGAAGGAAATTCGACGAATGGCGCTCGACAGGATCGATATCGCGATTCTCGACACGCTGCAGAAGGACGGCCGCATCTCCAACGCCGCGCTTGCCGAAAAGGTCGGCCTGTCGCAGTCGGCCTGCTCGCGCCGGCTCGACAACCTGGAGAAGTCCGGCGCCATTCGCGGCTACCACGCACGGCTGTCCAACGCGGCCCTCGGCCATCAGATGACGGCGATCGTGCATATATCGCTGTCGGGCCAGTTCGAGAAGACGCTGTCGGACTTCGAGGCGGCGGTGAAACGCTGCCCGAACATCCTGTCGTGCCATCTGATGTCGGGCGAATACGACTATATCCTGAGGATCGCCGCGCGCGATCTCGCCGACTACGAGCGCATCCACAAGGAATGGCTGTCGGCGATGCCGCACGTCACCAAGATCAACTCCTCGTTCGCGCTGCGCGAGGTGGTCGACCGCACTGCGATGGGGCTGAAGCCCGAGATGGCGTAAAAGCGATAGCGCGATCAGCGCGCACCCGTCTCGGTGATGATCCGGTCCATCGGGATGTCGTGCGGCTGCGCGTAGATCGTCGGGATCGCCTGCATGTCGTAGCCGACGCCGATGACCAGCGGCTTCTTCGGCAGGGCAGCGAGCGTGCGGTCGAAGAAACCGCCGCCGTAGCCGAGCCGGTAGCGGCCCGGGTCGAAGCCGACCACCGGCGCAATCACGACATCGGGCACGACCGGCCCACCGCTTGCCGGGATCGGAATGTTCCACACGCCCTTTTCCAGCGGGTCGCCGGGCCTGTAGGCGCGGAAGACCAGCGGCTTCGCCTTCTCGACGACGACCGGTAGGGCGGCCATGCCGCCGCGCTCGACCACCGACGCCAGCCACGGACGCAGGTCGGGCTCGCCGCGGAACGGCCAGTAGAGGCTGACGGCCCTGCCGCTGACATCGCCGATCACGGCGTCTAGCCCGGCGGCGATCGAAAGGGCGAAGGAGGTGCGGATATCGGCGGGGATCGCCAGCCGCGCCGCGATCAGCCGTTCGCGCTCGGCCTTGCGCCAGCGCGCCACGTCGCGCCACTCTGCCGTCTCGGCTGGGCGAAAACCCGGTTCGAGCTCGTGCAGGAAGCAGGGCGGGGACGCGTAGGACGGGCGTTCGTCGTCGCTCATGGTCTATCCTCCGGTGGCCGGTCAAGCATACCAGCCATCGGGCGGCGGGTGCGCGCGTTCGCGCCGCCCGGCGACGATTCCGGTGGAGTCGCCGCCGCGCCCCACCGCTGCGCCGCAGCGCGGCGCTCGCCCGATAGCCCGGCGGCTAATA
>CAYJMY010000005.1:0-2973 GCA_964371125.1 uncultured Mesorhizobium sp.
ACGTCGATGATCGCCATGTCCTTCTCGATGGCGGTGATCAGGCCCTTGACGACCTGGCCTTCACCCGAATGGCCGTCGGAAAAGGATTCTTCGAGCAGCGCGGCGAAATCGTCGCGCGAGGGATTTGCTTGTGACATTGATGCTCCTGGTGCGCCCCGGTCTTTTCGCGGGGCGGGCGCCGTGGTTTGCGTTTCGTTTGCCTGGCAAGCATTCCGGGCCAATGGGCCCATTGCCGCTCTCGCGGCGGTTCCGGCGCAAGAAGAATGCTGTCAGGCGGGTTCTGCCCGACCCGGCTTTACGTCCCCGCTCCACTGGAGGAGCAGGGAAGCCCCGGTCAGGCTTCGTTCCGCGCGCCAAGAACGCCGTCGACGATGTCCTTCGCCGCGTGAAACGCGGTCTCTATATCCATTTCCGAGGTATCGAGCAAGTGCGCGTCGGCGGCGGGCCGGAGGGGAGAATCGGCGCGGCCCATGTCGCGCTCGTCGCGGCGGCTGATGTCGTCGAGAATGCGCGCGAACTCGGCCGTGCCGCCGCGCGCCTCGATCTCGGCGAGCCGGCGGCGGGCGCGCACCTCGGCCGAGGCGGTAACGTAGAGCTTCACGTCGGCGTCCGGGCAGACCACCGTGCCGATGTCGCGTCCGTCGAGGACCGAACCGGGAAGGCGGCGAGCGAACTGGCGCTGCTTGTCGACGAGGATGCGGCGGACCTCGGGAATGACGGCGACGCGCGACGCCGCCTCGCCGACCGCGTGCGCGGAAAGCACCTCGCGGTCGAGGCGACCGAGGTCGACGGCGCGCGCGGCCTCGACCGCGACGGCCTCGTCGTCGAGCGGCAGGCCGTCGGCGAGGATGCGGTAGGCGACGGCGCGGTAGCTCAGGCCGGTATCGAGAAGGTGCAGGCGAAAGTGATCGGCGAGACGCCGCGCCATGGTGCCCTTGCCGGCGCCGGCGGGCCCGTCGATGGCGATGACGAAGGGCCCGGCCGCCTCACCGGGGGCGATGCCGATCACAGGTTGCCGATCCGCTCGACCAGGAGGGCGAAGAAGCCGTCGGCGTCGATGTCGCGCATGACAAGGGCGTTCTTCGGGCGGTTGGTGATGCCCCACCAGTCGATCACCGTCATGCCCATGGTGAGTTCGGAGGCGGTTTCGACCACGACGTTGCATTCGCGGCCCTTGAAGAGCTCAGGCCGGAGCAGCCAGGCGATGGTGCAGGGATCGTGCAGCGGGCCGCCGTCGGTGCCGTACTTGGCCTCGTCGAAGCGCTCGAAGAATTCCAGCATCTCCGATGTCGCGACAGCCGGGCGCGTGCCCAGCTTGCGGAAGGCCTCGATGCGGGGGCCGGTCGTCAGCGCCTTGTGGGTGACGTCCAGCGGCATCATGACGATCGGCACGCCCGAGCGGAAGACGACGTCGGCGGCGTGCGGGTCGACATAGATATTGAACTCCGCCGCCGGCGTGGTGTTGCCGCCCTCGAAGAAGCCGCCGCCCATCAGCACGATGCGCTTGATGCGGCCGGCGATCCGGGGTTCGCGGACGAGCGCCAGCGCGATGTTGGTGAGGGGCCCCAGCGGGCACAGCGTGATCGTGCCGGCCTCCTCGCGCATCAGCGTCTCGACGAGGAAGTCGACCGCATGCTGTTCCTGCAGCGGCATGGTCGGCTCGGGCAGAGCGGGGCCGTCGAGCCCGGTCTTGCCATGCACCTGCTCGGCCGTCACCAGCGGACGCACCATCGGACGGATCGCTCCGGCATAGACCTTCGTTTCCGGCTTGCCGGCCAGCTCGCAGATCTTGCGCGCGTTCTTCTCGGTGAGGGCCAGCGGCACGTTGCCGGCCACGGCGGTGATGCCGAGCACCTCGATCTCCGGGCTGCCGAGGGCGAGGAGGATCGCCACCGCATCGTCCTGACCGGGATCGGTGTCGATGATTATCCTGTGTCTTTCAGTCATGCGCTTCCCCGACCGGACCTGTTTTTTCTGAGGCTTGAAGTTCAATTCGCGGCGGACCATATCAGCACCAGCGGGACGAACGCCATCCGGGTCCGTTCCCATTTTCGTCGCTCCGAGGAGGACAGAAATGACACGCATGACGCCCTTCTCGAGCCCGCTCCTGCTCGGCTTCGACACGATGGAGAAGACGCTCGAGCGCCTCGCCAAATCGGGCGATTCCTACCCGCCCTACAACATCGAGCGCCTGCGCGGCGCCGAGGGCAACACCGACAGGCTGCGCATCACGCTCGCCGTCGCGGGTTTCGCGGAATGCGACCTCGAGGTCGTGACCGAGGAAAACCAGCTGGTCGTGCGCGGACGCCAGACCGACGACACCCAACGCGAGTTCCTGCACCGGGGCATCGCCGCGCGCCAGTTCCAGCGCTCCTTCGTGCTGGCAGACGGAATGCGCGTGATCGGCGCGGAACTGAAGAACGGCCTTCTGGCGATCGATCTGGAACGGCCGGAGCCGGAAAAGCTGGTACGGAAAATAAACATATCGGTGAAAGACTGAATGGCCGGTCCAGGAGCCTTTCACGGCTACATGGTACCGGCAGCTCTGCAGCGGGTTGATCGCAAGGTCGTCCCGCGACAAGGAGGCTTGAATGACTGAGAACGAATCGAGACTGACGGTCAGCGAAGCCCAACTCGCCCATCTCGGCGAGGGCCAGGTCGCCTATCTGCGCAAGGTTTCGAGCGACGACCTGCGCGGGCGCTTCCCCGGGCTAGAGGACATCGCGCCGGGACTGGAGCTGTGGGCGCTGTTTGCCGCCAACGGCCAGCCGATCCTTCTGTCGGACGCCCGCGAACGCGCCATCGCCGGCGCCTTCGAGAACGAACTGACCCCCGTCAGCCTGCACTGACGGCGCACCGGTCGATACGCCGCGGGGGGGGTCTTGGGCGCCCCGTCGGCGGGGGCAGGCGCCCGCGCGGCGCGCGACTCGGCCCGGGCCGCCGTGCTCCGCGCGTCGAGGGCGGCGAGACGCG
>CAYJMY010000005.1:2983-53771 GCA_964371125.1 uncultured Mesorhizobium sp.
AACAACAGAACGGCAAACGCCTCAGGCGGCGTGGGACGCCGGTGTTTCCGCCAAGAGAGCATGAATGGCGGCCGGATCGCGGGTTCCGCGGATCTTGGCCACCGTGTCGGCGTCGCGCAGCACGCGCGCTATCCGCGACAGCGCCTTCAGGTGGTCGGCCCCGGCGCCCTCGGGGGCCAGAAGCAGGAAAACCAGATCGACCGGCTGGTCGTCCAGCGCCTCGAAGTCGACCGGCGCGTCGAGACGGGCGAACACACCGGTGATGCGCTTCACGCCCGGCAACTTGCCGTGCGGGATCGCGATCCCGTTGCCGACCCCCGTCGAGCCGAGACGCTCGCGCTGGAGGATGGTGTCGAACACTTCCCGCTCGGGAAGCCCGGTGATCACGGCCGCCTTTTCCGAGAGGAGCTGCAGGAGCTGTTTCTTGGAATTCGCCTTCAAGGCCGGCAGGATCGCCGAAGCCTCGATCAGGTCGCTGAGATCCATTTATCGCATCCTTTGCGTTCCCCGATCCGCCGCCTGAGCCCCTCCGCCCGGCGTGGAAAGGGATTTGAACCGCTACGCGTTGGCGGACTTCACGGCCGACGGATCAATCCAGCCGATGTTTCCATCGGCGCGGCGGTATACGATGTTGACCCGGTCGCTTCCGGCATTGCGGAAGACGAAAACGGGGCTTTCCTTGGTGTCGAGTTCGATGACGGCGCTGGCCACCGACATCGTCTTCAGCGCCATCGTCGATTCGGCCACGATCGCGGGCGCGTAATCCTCCGGCACTTCCTCGTCTTCTTCCGCGACAGGCGCCATGACCGCGTAGGACACGTCGATCGGCTCGTTGCCGGCGTTGTTCGTGTGCGACTTGAGGCGACGCTTGTAGCGGCGCAGACGCTTCTCCAGGCGCTCGGCCGCCGCTTCGAAGGCCGGAATGGCCTCCTGGGCCTGCCCGGTCGCCTGCAGCGTCATGCCGGTATCCAGATGGATCATGCAGTCGGCGGCGAACCTCGATCCGGATCTCTCCATGACGATATGGCCGGAGAAGCCGCCGTCGAAGTACTTGGATATGATGTCGCCGACCCGACCGTCGATGCGGGTACGGAAGGCGTCACCGACCTCCATCTGTTTTCCCGATATGCGCAGGCCCATCTCGAAACTGACCTTCCTGTTCATATTGCGAACGGTTGCGAGTTTATACGCGTGACCGGCGGGCACAAGGTTTACGGCGACAGGGCCGCCGGATTTCAAACCCTGATGTTGCGATTGATGACGATCCTGACCGAACTGCCGAGCATGCCCGTCCGTGCGGGCCTCATGGCCTGCTTCATGCGGGCGGGCTTCTAGTCACTTCGCCATCCGATGTCAACGAAGGACCCGCCGCCGCGCCCGGGGCGACCGGCTCAGCGCCCCGCGCCGGCCATCGCGCGCTTCTCGCGACGGCGCTGGACGGATGAAGGAATGTTCATTCCTTCCCGGTACTTGGCCACCGTGCGACGGGCGATGTCCATGCCCTTCTTCCTCAGGATATCCACAATGGCGTCGTCAGAGAGCACGATCGACTGCTCCTCGTCGATCAACTGCCGGATGTGGTCGCGCACGGCTTCCGACGAGTGCGCGTCGCCGCCTTCGGCCGACGCGATCGCCGCAGTGAAGAAGTAGCGGAGCTCGAAGACGCCGCGCGGCGTCTGCATGTACTTGTTCGCGGTCACCCGGCTGACCGTCGATTCGTGCATGCCGATCGCCTCGGCGACGGTCTTCAGGTTCAGCGGGCGCAGATGGCGCACGCCATGCGCGAGAAAGGCGTCCTGCTGCCGGACGATCTCGGTGGCGACCTTGAGGATCGTCCTGGCGCGCTGATCGAGGCTGCGGGTGAGCCAGTTGGCGTTCTGCAGGCACTCGCTGAGGAAATCCCGGTCGGCCTGGTTCTTCGCGCGCGACGAGACCTGGGCGAAGTAGGCCTGGTCGACAAGGACGCGCGGCAGGGTCTCGGGATTGAGTTCCACCGCCCAGCTGCCGTCGCCCGCCTGGCGGACGATGACGTCGGGAACGATCGACCCGGCGACGCCGCCGGCGAAGGCCAGACCGGGGCGCGGGTCGAGCTTGCGGATCTCGGCCATCATGTCGACGAGATCCTCCTCGTCGACGCGGCAAATCCGCTTCAACGCGACGAAATCGCGCCGCGCCAGGAGATCCAGATTGGCGATGAGGGCCTTCATCGCCGGGTCGAGCCGGTCACGCGCCGAAAGCTGCAGCGCCAGGCATTCGGCGAGGTCGCGGGCAAACAGTCCGGGCGGATCGAAGGTCTGGCAGGCGGAGAGGACGGCGTGCACGGTGTCGAGATCGGCGCCGAGGCGTTCGCCGAGCTCGGCGAGGTCGGCACGCAGGTAGCCGGCTTCGTCGAGTCCTTCCGCGAGTTCGCGCGCGATGATGCGATCGGCCGGATCGGGGATGTTGAAGGCGATCTGTTCGGCGACGTGCTCGCGCAGGGTCACGGCGGCCGCGGCGACGTCCTCGTAGTCGAATCCCTCGGGCACAGGCCCGGACATGCCCGAGCCGCTCGCCGACTTCCACTGCAGGCTGAGGTCGGGGCCGAGGCGCTCGACAGCGCCGGGGTCGTCGGGAAAGACGTTTTCCAGCGACGCGTCGAGCTTGTCGGCCATGGCCTCCGAACTCCACGCCGTCGAGGTCTCGGCGAACCAGTCCTCCTCGGCGGTGTGGGGCACCGTCTCGGCGGACTGCTCGGCGGGAACCTCGGCTTCGGCATGTGGCTCCGGCCGCTCGAGCAATGGGTTGCGCTCAAGCTCCTCGTCGACGAAACGTTCAAGCTCGAGGTGAGTCAGCTGCAGCAATCGTATCGATTGCATGAGCTGCGGCGTCATCACCAGCGACTGCGACTGGCGCAGCTGGAGTTTGGCCCCAAGCGACATTTCGGTACGCGACGCCCCGTAAACTCCCGCCTGGTCCGATGTGGACCCACGCGGTTTTCCTTTTGCCGGCGATGAAACTGGCCCGGCTCTTGCTTGTCAAGCAGAGCGATAGCAGAAACGGCTTACCGGAGCGTTATTTGACCGAGATGACGCCGTCCATTCGCGGCGCCGCGCGGTCAGAGGCTGAATCCCTCTCCGAGATAGAGGCGGCGCACGTCGGGATTGGCGACGATCTCGGAGGGATGACCATGGGTCAGCACCTCTCCGGCATGGATGATGTAGGCGCGGTCGATCAGGCCGAGAGTCTCGCGGACATTGTGGTCGGTGATCAGGACGCCGATGCCGCGGGCCGTGAGATGGCGGACGAGCTGCTGGATGTCGGCGACGGCGATCGGGTCGATGCCGGCGAAGGGCTCGTCGAGCAGCATGTAGTGCGGTTTGCTCGCCAGCGCCCGGGCGATCTCGAGGCGCCGGCGCTCGCCGCCCGACAGCGAGATCGCGGGAGCCTTGCGCAGGTGGCCGATGTGGAATTCGTCGAGGAGCGCGTCGAGGTTCCTCTCGCGCTCGGCGCGGGACTTGTGCACGACCTCGAGGACCGCGCGGATGTTGTTCTCGACCGTGAGGCCGCGGAAGATGGACGCCTCCTGGGGCAGGTATCCGATGCCGAGGCGGGCGCGACGGTACATGGGCATCGACGTGACGTCGAAGCCGTCGATCTCGATCGTCCCCTCGTCGACCGGCACGAGGCCGGTGACCATGTAGAAGCAGGTCGTCTTGCCGGCGCCGTTGGGGCCGAGCAGGCCGACGGCCTCGCCGGCGCGCACGCCGATCGAGACGCCGCGCACGACCTGGCGCCCCTTGTAGCTCTTGGTCAGGCCGCGCGCGATGAGCGTGCCTTTCAACGGCTCTCCGGCGACGGGCCGGCGAAGATCGCCGGCCTGACTTTCCGTCAGGGCTGAAACGGTCGGCGAATCCACTGTCACTGGCTCTGCGAGCCCGGGGTGATGGACATGATCACGCGACCATTGCCCCCGTCGCCCTTCTTGCAGCCATCGACCTGCGCCTGGCCGGTCTTCATCTGCACGGTCAGCTTGCAGCCAACGAGGACGTTCGGGCCTTCGGAGAGAACGACTTCCTTGCCCGAAAGGACCAGAACCTCGGTCTTCATGTCGAAGACACCCCGGTCGCCGGTGGCGACCTGCGTATCCGACTTGACATAGACCTTGCCGTCGACCTCCAGGCGATCGATGTTGGCCGAGCCGGTGGTCGCCGAGCCGCCGCCCTTGGCGTAGTAGACCGTCATCTTGCCGGCCTTGAGCAGCGTCTTGCCCTGCGCGACGCTGACATTGCCGCTGAACACGGCGAGGTTTTCCGCCTCGCGGACCTCGAGCTTGTCGCTCTCGATCTGGATCGGCTCGTTGCCCGACAGCTTCAGCCCGGTCAACCGGTCCTGCGCGGAAGCGCCTGGCGCCATGAGCGCGAGCATCGCGACGCCGACAGCGCACGACATCAATGAGGCTCTAGCCGCCATTCGCGTCTCCACTTCCTTCGTTGCCCTTGAGCTGTCCGGGCGCGATATCCATCCTGACGCGGTTCTCGAAGATGAGAACCTTGCCGTTCTCCAGAACGGTCATGCCGTCGGCGGCGATCTGGGTCCCGTTCATGTTGATTTCCACCGGTTCGGAGGTCTTCAGCTCGCCCTTGCCGATGTCATAGAAGGCCTTGGTGAAGGTCGCCGCCATGCCGTCCGTGGTCGAGACATCGACCGCGGACGTGAAATCGATCGTGTTCTTGTCGCGGTCGTATATGCCCCGCTCTGCCTTGACGACCGCCCAGGTGTTCGCGTCGACGGGGAGTCTCGCGTCGATGCCCTCGAGTTCGAAGACGCTCGAGTTCCTGATGGCCTGAACGGCCCGCTCGGCGGACAGCGAGTAGGCGAGATTGTCCTTGGTGAAGCCTTCTAGCTTCGGCGCCGACATGACCAGCTTGCCGCTGACGATCTTCGTCTCGCGCACTTCGACCGCGGCCACCACCGGCGCCGACATCCACGAATGCACGGCGAAACCGCCGACCATGGCGATGGCCGCCGCCGGAAGAGCGAGCTTGAGGAAACGCACGATGCGCGAATGGATGCGGGCGTTGGCGAATGCCTTGCGCCGCGCGGGATCAAGTTGAGGCTTGCGGTGGCTGCCGCGCCGCGCCTCCGTTGTGACCGCACTCTCCGTCGTCATCGCCGACCTGTTTCCGATCCGGTCCGGACCTCAGCCATATCCGCGTCCCCCGGAATCCCCGTAGGGCGCAGGCGGGTTTCCCCGCCGCCGCCCGACCTGAAGGCCCAATATGGTATTTTTGGGAAGGAATGAAAGCCTTCGAATGTCTTGCGGACTGTTTTCGCTTGCACGGAAGGCGGCAAAAACGGTGGAAGACGGCGGCGACATGCTCTAGACCCTTGCGGGAATAACCATTCATCCGCCGAGAGAAATGAAATGGCGACAAGCGCCGATGACCTGATCGATCGCCGCAGGCTCCGGCGGAAACTGACCTTCTGGCGGGTCGCCGCCCTGATCGTCGCGGCCCTGGCGATCTTCGCCGGCACGATGTGGCTGGGCGGCGACCAACTCGCCGGCACCGCCACCGACCACATCGCCAAGATCCGCGTCGAAGGCACGATAACGGAAGACGAGGAGCTGCTGGAGCGGCTTGAGGCCGTGCGCAAGGCAGATGCGGTCAAGGGCGTCATCCTGTCGGTCGATTCGCCGGGCGGCACGACCGCGGGCGGGGAGGCGATCTTCGAGGCCGTCCGCCAGCTCGCCGCGGAAAAGCCGGTGGTGGCGCAGGTCGGCACGCTCGCCGCGTCGGCGGGCTACATGATCGCCAGCGCCAGCGACCACATCGTGGCGCGCAAATCCTCGATCGTGGGCTCGATCGGCGTCCTGGTGCAGTTCCCCAACTTCACCGGCGCCATGGAAAAGCTCGGCATCCAGCTCGACGAGGTGAAGTCGTCGCCGCTGAAGGCCGAACCGTCGCCCTTCAACCCGACGACCGAGGAGGAGAAGGCGATGATCCGCTCGATGATCCTCGACAGCTACGACTGGTTCGTCGGACTGGTCGACGACCGCCGGCCGCTCAACCGGGCGGAGGTCCTGGCGCTGGCCGACGGTTCGGTGTTCACCGGCCGCCAGGCGCTGACCAACAAGCTCGTCGACGCGCTCGGCGGCGAACAGGAGGCGATCGATTGGCTGGGCACCAAAGGCGTCGACAAGGCGCTCAAGGTAGTCGAGTGGAAGCCGAAGGCGAGCAGCACCAGCCTGCTCTTCTCGGAGGCCGCGGTGCGACAGTTCGCACGCCTTCTGGGTCTTCCCGAACAGGGCTCAGATGTCCTACGGGAAATCGTCGGCGACCGCATCTTCCTTGACGGACTCCTGTCGGTCTGGCACGGTGAGAGGGCTGTTGCGGGCGACTGAAAAGCCTGAAAAATCATTCGCATATGTTGTTTTTTGTCTGATCCGAGGGGGAAGTGCGCATGATCAAGTCGGAACTCGTGCAAATCATCGCAAACCGCAACCCGCATCTTTTCCTGCGCGACGTCGAGAACATCGTGAACGCGATCTTCGAGGAGATCACCGACGCGCTGGCCGACGGCAACCGCGTCGAACTCCGCGGATTCGGCGCTTTCTCGGTGAAGAACCGGCCGGCGCGCACGGGTCGCAACCCGCGTACCGGCGAGGCCGTCGAGGTCGAGGAAAAATGGGTTCCGTTCTTCAAGACCGGCAAGGAACTGCGCGAGCGGCTGAACGCCGCGGACTGAGCGCGCCGCCGGCCCCGGTTCGCCGGGCGGCGGCAGGCAGATTGGGTGTAGCATGCTGAACCGTTTCGTGATCGTCGCCATCTTCGTGCCGCTGGCGATCATTCTGATCGCGCTCGCCGTGGCCAATCGCGGCATGGTCGCCTTCACCGTCGATCCGTTCAATCCCGGCAATCCGGCGCTGACCATCGACCTGCCGCTGTTCGTGCTTCTGTTCGCCACGGCGGGCCTCGGGAGGATCGTCGGCAGCCTCGTGACCTGGTGGAAGCAGGGCCGCTATCGCAAGCTGGCGCGGCAGCGGGAGCAGGAGATCCAGAGCCTGCGCAGCGCGACCGTGCGGACCGCAGCAAACAAGGACACGACCGTGCCCGCCCTGTCGCGGCCGGCCGCCTGATCCGCACCCGTCGAGAGAGCCAGCCACGATGCGCATGATAGAGGCCGCCGACGTCGACCGCGCGCTGACCTTCCCGGGTCTGGTGGAGGCGCTGCGCGCCACCTTCCGCGCCGGCGTCGTGCAGCCGGTCCGCCACCACCACACGATCGAACGGCCGGACGGCGCCGCCTCGACGCTGCTGCTGATGCCCGCCTGGAGCGACTTCAACGCCGCCGGTACCTCGCTGGGCGGCCATGTCGGCATCAAGGTGGTCACCGTTTCGCCGGACAACAACGCCGTCGGCAAGCCGGCGGTGATGGGTCTCTATCTCCTGCTCGACGGCAAGACGGGCGAGCCGCAGGCGCTGATCGACGGGCAGCGCCTGACGCAATGGCGCACGGCCTGCGCCTCGGCGCTGGCGGCGAGCTACCTCGCCCGCGAGGACGCCTCGAAGCTGCTCGTCATCGGCGCCGGCGCGCTCTGCCCGTTCCTCGCCAAGGCGCATTCGGCGGTGCGCCCGATCCGCGAGATCCGCATCTGGAACCGCACGGCGGCAAACGCCGAGAAGGCGGCAGACGCGCTGCGCCGCGAGGGCTTGCCGGCGACCGCGACGACCGACCTCGACGGGTCGCTCGGCTGGGCCGACATCGTCTCCTCGGCCACCATCGCCACCGACCCGCTGGTCGCCGGCGCGAAGCTGAATACAGGGACCCATGTCGACCTCGTCGGCGGCTTCACGCCGTCGATGCGCGAGGCCGACGACGACACGATCCGCCGCGCCCGGGTCTATGTCGACACCCGTGCCGGCGCCACCAAGGAGGCCGGCGACATCGTCCAGCCGCTGGCCTCGGGCGTGCTCAGCCCCGACGCCATCGTCGCCGACCTGTTCGAGCTGACGCGCGGCGAAAAGCCGGGCCGCGGTTCGACCGACGAGATCACGCTGTTCAAGTCGGTAGGGGCGGCGCTGGAGGATTTGGCGGCGGGAATCGCGGTGTACGAGGCGATGGCGCGCTGAGCGCGGCACCCATCGCCTCCGCGACGACGGCGAAATCCGCTTCGGATATCTCGACTAGGCCAAAACGCAGCACATAGCCCCAGTTCGAGTTGCCGGCTGTCAGCCGCAGGCGATCGAGCAGCGGCGCGATCGGCGTCTCATGCGCATCGAACCAGTCGATGTCGCGGCGGAACGGCCGGAAGCCGCCACCCATCTCGCCGACATAGGGTTCGCCCTCGCGGACGCGGCCGATCGCGGTGAAGGAGCGGAAGCCGTCCTTCTGGCCGTAGACGGTGGACGGCGAGTAATAGACCACGCCGTCACCCGGATGGACACGCCTGAGGGGCGCGGCCTTGCCATGGTTGACCTGCATGAAGCCGCCGGCGCGGCCGATCCTCACATGAGCAGCCGAAGCAACGGCGAGCCAGAACCTAGCCATCAGCGCGGGTTCTCCGCGACGTGATAGGCGCGCAGGCGATGCCCGTCGGGATCGGCGGCGGTGAAGGTGCGGCCGAACTCGGCATCGACCGGCGCCTGGAGGATCGGCATGCCCGCTGCCTGCCACTCGGCGTGGCGTGCGTCGACGGCGGCGTCCGAGGATTCGGCGAAGACCAGTTCGACGGCACCGGCCGGCGCGCTTGCGGCCGGCGAGACCGTGTGGCGCGACCAGAGGCCGAGCCTGTGGCCATCGTCGAAGACGAACATGGCGAAGGTGGGCGAATTCTCGACCGGCGCACGCCCGAGCAGCCTGGCGTAGAAGTCGGCGCTCCGGGCGGGGCTGTCGACATAGAGGATGATGAAGTTCGGAACAGGCATTGCTATCTCCGTTGCTGGAGACGCATCATCGCGCAGGCCGCTGCCAGTTTCCGGCAGTAGACGTCAGATGAGTTCGTCGAGGTCCTGGTCGAGCCGCCACTCAGCGAGCAGGACGCGGTGGCGCCGGGGCATGCGCTGGCCGGTCGAGGCGAGGGACCTGATCCTGTCGAGCCTGAAATGGCGGAAGTCCGACCTCGTCTCGCACCATGCCGCCATGACTTCGTAGCCCTGGAAAAAGCCGATCACGACCGGCCATACCGTGCGCTGCGAGGCCGCGCCCTTCTTGTCGACATAGGAGATGAAGAGCTTCTCCTCTGCCGCGATCGCGGCGCGGATGCCGGCGATCAGCGCCGCTTCTCCCGAGGCGGACGGGCCGGCCAGGAGGCCGTTGACCGCCGCACCGTCGCGGCCCTCGGGCAGCACCGCCTCGATCTTGGCGACGGCGTCGGCCGCCGCGGCGACGAGGTCCGCATCGCCGCGCCGGGCGACGAAGCGCAGCCCCAGGATGATCGCGTCGATCTCGTCGTCGGAAAACATCAGCGGCGGCAGGAAGTGGCCGGGCCGCAGCACGTAACCGAAGCCCGGCTCGCCCTCGATGTCGGCGCCCTGCCCGCGCAGCGTGGCGATGTCGCGGTAGAGCGAGCGGATCGAGACGCCGAGTTCGGCGGCGAGATCCTGGCCGCTGACCGGGCGGCGGTGGCGGCGCAGCACCTGCATCAGCTCCAGGAGACGTTCGGCGCGCGACATTCCACGATCCTTCGCTGCGGGCGCCGTCAGCGCGTCGGCGCCGCCGCCTGCCCGGCGGACGCGGCGAGCCGGAACAGCGGCATGTCGCTGGCGTCGGCGCCGAGCGCGGGCAGGAACTGCGGCGTCTGCCGCAGCCCGGCGATGTTGAGCACCTGGCGCGAGACGTAGGTGAACAGCTCGCGCTGCGTGACGTAGCCGTCGGCGTTGTAATCGGCGTAGCCGCCGACACCATAGGCGAAGGCGACGCTGGCGAGGCCGTGTTTCAAGCCGTCAACCTCGTATTCGAGCACCACCTCGTCTTCCGCGCTGGCGCCGAGGAAGGAGACGTTGGCGAAGGATCGGTCGAGCAGCCCGCCGCCGTGGCAACCGTCGACGAGGAGCACGACGTTGACATTCCTGTCGGCCGCGGCCTCCATCCAGCGGGTCAGGTCGTCGTCGGAGAGAAGCGCGTCGGGCGCCACCGACGCCGGATCGCCCTTGGCGTCGAGGACGTTGCCGCCCGAAAGCAGGAGGAACTCGTCCTTGCCGTCCTCCTCGCCGGAGCCGGCAGGCGCCGGGCGCTGGCCGCTGATCCCGGCATAGGCGAGCACGATGGTGTCGCCGGGCCGCGCGTCGGCGAGCATGTCCGACCAGACATATTCGACGAACTGCAGCCGGGCGTCGGCATCGCGCAGGGTGACGACCTTCTCGGCACCGAGCGCGCGGATCGCATCGGCGACGACGTCGGCATCGTTGACGGCGCCGGCCAGCCGGTAGCCGACATAGTCGTCGATGCCGATGGCGATGCCGAACAGGCGCGGCTTGGGCGGCTGGAAGTAGTACTGGCCGACGACCTGGTCGTAATAGGCGGGTTCCTGGGTGTGGTGGACCTTGCGGGCGAGCGCCTGGACCTCGACCTGGGTGCGCTTGGCGATGTCGACCAGCGGCAGGCCGGGCGTCGACAGGATCGGCATGAACTTGCGGGTGAAGACCGAGTTCGGCTCGCCGTCGTCGGGGCCGAGCCGGTCCAGCGCCTTCTGGCCGACGCCGGCCGAATACAGCACGAACATGCCCTTCTGCGGCTGCATGCGGGCGAGACCCTTCAGCGACATGCCGCCCTTGGTGCCGTCGCGGGCGAAGGGGTCGTCGCGGCAGGCGTCGAGCACGACCAGCGCCAGCCCGACGCCGCGATCGCTCAGCCGGCCGAGGATCTCGCCGGCGTCGACCGCCTCGCGCTTCAGCTTGCGCCCCTCGTCGGGCTCGAGCATCGGCATGTCGACGGGAAGAAGGAAATTGCTGCCTTCGCTGGCGAGGCCGTGGCCGGAGTAGAAGATCAGGGCGACGTCGTTCTCTTCGAGCGACTGGTAGAACGCCTCCAGCGTCTCGTCGAAAGGATCGCGGGCGAGATTGTCGGCCGACGTCACCTCGAAGCCCAGGCCGGAAAGCGTCTTCGCCACGGAGTCCGCGTCGGCGACGGCCTTCTGCAGGGGCGCCAGCGCCTCGTAGGCGTCGTTGCCGATGACCAGCGCCCGGCGCTTGCCGGTGCCGGCACCGGCGGCCTCGACGGCGGGCAGCGCTTCGAGTTGCGCCCTTAGCTCGTCGAGCGACTGCCAGCGTTCGGCTAGCACCTTCTCCGCTTCCGGGTCGGGTTCGAGCGACTTCATGCCGGCGCGGACGTCGGCGCTTCCGACGAGGAGAACGGCCAGGACCAGGGCCACGATGCCGAACAGTCGCGCGCCGAGCCCGCCTGCCGCCGCGGCGCCGACCTGTCCGCTTCCTGCTCCCGAACCACCCACGCCCAGTTTCCCGCCTCGGAGGAAAGGTAACCGCCCCGGCCGGGATCGGCAACCGGCCGGCCATGCGTTCGGGTAGCAGCCGCGTGTGGCGGAAGCAGGGCGCATGCGGCGGCTCGGTTGCGTGGCGCATGGCCCTGTGCCAAAAGCGCGCCATGCTGCGCAGAGGCCTCCTTCGTTGAAACCATCGCGTGACAGACGCCGCGACGACCGGCCGGTGCGCAAGGGCGGCCAGGACGGGCGGCCGCCGCCGGAAGCACGCCCGGAGCGGCCGCAGACGCCACACGCCGACAAGGCGCGCACCGACCCGTCCAGGACCGCGGATCCGGCGCCGGCGCGACGTCCGCTCAGCCGCCGCGAGGGCGCGCTTCCCGCCGAGCGCCTGCCGCTGATCCTCGAGGTCGCCCCCAACGACGACTACGCGCTGCTCGACAGCGGCGCCGGACGGAAGCTCGAGCAGTACGGTCCCTACCGGATCGTGCGGCCGGAAGGACAGGCGATCTGGCAGCCGGCGCTCCCCGAGCGCGAATGGGCGAAGGCCGACGCGATCTTCACCGGCGACACCGACGAGGAAGGCATGGGGCGCTGGCGCTTCCCGAAGGCGCCGCTCGGCGAGACCTGGCCGATGCGCCACGACGGCGTCGACTACCTCGGCCGCTTCACCTCGTTCCGCCATGTCGGCGTGTTCCCCGAGCAGGCCTCGCACTGGGACCACATGGCCGGCCTGATCGAGGCGGCGAAGCGGCCGGTGAAAGTGCTGAATCTGTTCGGCTATACCGGCCTCGCCAGCCTCGTCGCGGCGCGCGCCGGCGCCGAAGTGACCCATGTCGACGCCTCGAAGAAGGCGATCGGCTGGGCGCGCGAGAACCAGGAGATGGCGCGGCTCGCCGGCAAGCCGATCCGCTGGATCTGCGAGGACGCGATGAAATTCGCCGAGCGCGAGGAGCGCCGCGGCAGCCGCTACGACATCATCCTGTTCGATCCGCCGGCTTTTGGCCGCGGCCCGAAGGGCGAGGTCTGGCAGCTCTTCGACGACCTGCCGGCCATGGCCGACATCTGCCGCGCCATCCTGACGCCGAAGCCGCTCGCGGTCGTGCTCACCGCCTATTCGATCCGCGCCTCCTTCTTCGCCATCCACGGCCTGATGCGCGACACCTTCGCCGGCATGGGCGGACGGGTGGAATCGGGCGAGTTGGTGATCCGCGAGAAATCGGCCGGCCGGGCGCTGTCGACGTCGCTGTTCTCACGCTGGGTGGCGAAATGAGCGAGCGCGACGGACACCGGGCGGTCGGCCAGGTCAAGGAGGTCACCAGCCTGGCCAACCCGCTGGTCAAGGACATCAAGGCGCTGGCGCTGAAGAAATTCCGCGACCAGCAGAACGCCTTCCTGGCGGAAGGCCTGAAGCTGGTCATCGACGCGCTCGACCTCGGCTGGACGATCAGGACGCTGGTCTTCGCCAAGTCGGGCAGGGGCAATGCGGCGGTCGAGAAGGTCGCGGCGCGCACGGTGTCCGCCGGCGGCCTCGTGCTCGAGGTCAGCGAGAAGGTGCTGTCGGCGATCACGCGGCGCGACAATCCGCAGATGGTGGTCGGCGTCTTCGCCCAGCGCTGGACGGCGCTGAAGGACATCAGGCCGAAGGGCGACGACGTCTGGGTGGCGCTCGACCGCGTCCGCGACCCCGGCAACCTCGGCACGATCGTCCGCACCGCCGACGCGGTCGGCGCGAAGGGCGTCATCCTGGTCGGCGAGACCACCGACCCGTTCTCGATCGAGACGGTGCGCGCCACGATGGGCTCGATCTTCGCCGTTCCAGTGGCCAAGACCGACGCCGCGACGTTCCTGCAATGGCGCAAGGGCTTTCCCGGCCTGGTGGTCGGCACGCACCTGAAGGGCGCCGTCGACTATCGCACGGTCGACTATGCCGGGCGGCCGGTGCTGCTGTTGATGGGCAACGAGCAGCAGGGCCTGCCCGAAGAACTCGCCGGCGCCTGCGACCGCCTGCTGCGCATCCCGCAGGCGGGGCGGGCGGATTCGCTCAACCTCGCCGTCGCCACCGCGGTCACGCTCTTCGAGATCCGCCGCAAGGCGCTGAAACTCGGCGGGGAGAGCCCGGCATGACGGCCAGGCCCGGTTACCTCGCCGCCGTCTTCGCGGTGGCGGTCGCGCTCGACCAGTGGCTGAAATACCTGGTCGAGACGGGGCTCGAACTGCACGAGAAGGTCGACATCCTGCCTTTCCTCGCGCTCTATCGCACCTACAACACCGGCATTGCCTTTTCCATGCTGAGTTGGTTCGGCGACAAGGGGCTGATCGTGGTAACCCTGGCGGTGATCGCCTTCATCCTCACCCTGGCCTGGCGCTCGGATCCCGGGCATATCTTCGCCCGTCTCGGCTTCACGCTGATCCTCGGCGGGGCGATCGGCAACCTGATCGACCGCGTGATCTACGGCCATGTCGTCGACTACGTGTTTTTCCACACGCCGGTCTGGTCGTTCGCCGTCTTCAACCTCGCCGACGCCTTCATCACCATCGGCGCCGGCCTGGTCATCCTCGAGGAGTTCCTCATCTGGCTGAAAGGCCGCAGGGCCGCGCCTGATGCTTGATTTCGATGTTCCGCCGCCGCATCGTCCGGCGGCGACAGCCACCGGGAGAAGACAATGACGGGCACGTTCAAAGCCATCCTCGTCAGCCGCGACGAGAACAAGAAGCAGTCGGTCGCCGTGACCAGCCTGTCGGAAGCCGACCTGATGGACGGCGACGTCACGGTGACGATCGACGCTACAACGGTGAACTACAAGGACGGGCTCGCCGTCACCGGCATGGCCCCGGTCGTGCGGCGCTTCCCGCTGATCCCCGGCATCGACTTCGCCGGCACGGTGCGCGATTCGGCGCATCCCGACTGGCGGCCGGGCGACAAGGTGATCCTCAACGGCTGGGGCACCGGCGAGACGCATCACGGCGCCTTCGCCGAGATCTCGCGCGTCAAGGGCGACTGGCTGGTGCCGCTTCCCGAGGGCTTGAGCGCACGCGACGCCATGGCAGTAGGCACCGCCGGCTACACGGCCATGCTCGCGGTGATGGCGCTGGAACGCCACGGCATCGACCGCGCCCGCGGCCCGGTGGTCGTGACCGGGGCGGCCGGCGGCGTCGGCTCGGTCGCCATCGCCATCCTGTCGCGGCTCGGCTACCACGTGATCGCCTCGACCGGGCGCGTGTCGGAGACCGACTACCTGATCGACCTCGGCGCCACGGAGATCATTCCCCGTGAGGAGCTTTCCGGCCCGGCCAAGCCGCTCGCCAGGGAGCGCTGGGCCGGCGGCATCGACGCGGTCGGCAGCCACACGCTGGCCAACGTCCTGTCGATGACCTCCTACGGCGGCGCGGTGGCCGCGTGCGGGCTGGCCGGCGGCATGGACCTGCCGACCAGCGTGGCGCCGTTCATCCTGCGCGGCGTCTCCCTGCTCGGCATCGATTCGGTGATGGCGCCGAAGCCGTTGCGCCTGGAGGCCTGGCGGCGCATCGCCACCGAACTCGACCACCAGAAGCTGGCGCGGTTGTCGACGACGATCGGTTTCGACGACATCCTGCAAGCCGGCCGCGACATCGTCGAGGGCAAGATCCGCGGGCGCGTGGTCGTCGAGATGTAGGGCGTGCCGCGCCCGGACGGAGCAAGTTCTGCTTTCATCCGGCTCCGAAATTCAACCTGCGGGCGAAGCCGATAAAATTCTAGCGTTTCGCCACAAGCTTCCCTAATCGTTGGGCGGTAACGATCTCCGCGCAATGGTGGACTCGGCGCGGACAGAAAACCCGACGAACGTAACCGGCCCCGACAGGTCGCTGCCGGCGGCGCGGCCGCGGTTCGCCCTCGGCAGGAAGACGCCGCCGCTGGCTCCGGACCTGCCGCATCCCCCCTCGAAGACGCTGCGCGTCGCGCTGAGGGTCGGCCTGCTCGTGCTCGCCGGTATCGCCTACGTGACCGGGGCGCCGCTCTTCCTGTCGGTGGCGCTTCTCCTGCTCGGCCTGGCGGGCCTCTTCCTCCTCTGGCGCAGCCTGACGACCGAGGAGCGGCTTACCGCCGTCGTCGACGAGACCACGACGCGCGGCCGCGCCGAGATGGAAGCCCTCGCCGACCGCATGTGGGAACTGCAGGAGAGCGAGGAGCGCTTCCGCGGCCTCATCGACGCGCTCGGCGACCTGGTCGTCCATCGCGACCGCGAGGGCCGCATCGTCTACGTCAACCAAGTGTTCGCCGACCTCCTCGGCCGCGACGCCGACTCGATCGCCGGCCGCAGGCTCGATGAACTCGGGATCGACGTCGGCATCGTCCCCGATGCCGCCTTCGCCGACGGCGAATGCCTGAGTTCGACCGACGTCGCGATCCAGTCGTCGAGCGGCGCTCGCTGGTACTCGTGGATCGAGCTCTCGGTCCGCGACAAGGCCAGCGACGCGGTCTCGCATCGCGCCATCGCCCGCGACATCAGCGCGCGCAAGCGCGCCGAGACGGCGCTGATCAACGCCCGCGAACGGGCCGAGCACGCCAGCCAGGCGAAATCGCGCTTCCTCGCCACGGTGAGCCACGAGATCCGCACGCCGATGAACGGCATCATCGGCATGAGCAAGCTCCTCGCCGAGACCGAACTCACCCCCGAGCAGCAGACCTATGTCGGCGCGATCTCGACCTCGGCCGGGTCGCTGCTGGCGCTGATCGAGGACCTGCTCGACTATTCGAAGATCGAGGCCGGGCGGTTCGAGCCGGAGCCGCTGCCGGTCTCGCCGCGCGAACTCGCCGAGAGCGTGGTCGAACTGCTCGCCGCCAAGGCCTACGCCAAGGGCATCGGCATCGCCAGCTTCGTCGCCCCCGACGTGCCGTCGGTGATCAGCGCCGATCCGGGGCGGCTACGCCAGGTGCTGCTCAACCTCATCGGCAACGCGGTGAAGTTCACCGAGCGCGGCGGCGTGACGGTGACGGTTACGACGAGCGGTCAGTCTCCGGCGGCGACGATACGCTTCGCCGTCGCCGACACCGGCCCGGGGCTGCGGCGCGAGGACATGGCGCGCATCTTCGAGGAGTTCGAACAGGTCGACAGCACCTCGACGCGGGACCATGGCGGGGCCGGGCTCGGCCTGGCGATCTCGCGCAAGATCGTCGAATCGATGGGCGGATCGATCGACGTCAAGAGCACCCTGGGCGAAGGTTCCGAGTTCTTCGCCGACCTGCCCGTGGTCGATGCCCGTTCTCCCGCGCCCGCCGCGGCGCCCGCGCTGCTCGACCGGACCGTAACCATCGTTTCCGGCCAGCCGGTCGAGGCCGAAGCCATCGCACGCACGGTTCGCGCCAATGGCGGCACGGCGACCGTCGTCGCCACGATCGACGAGGCGATCGCGCTGGGAGGCCCGAGCGACGCCGTGCTGATCGACGCCGCTCTCGAGAAGCAGGGGCCGTGTCAGCTCGAGCGGCTGCGCCGGCACGGCTATCGCAGCGCCGAGGCCGTCACCCTGATCGCGCCGACGGAAAGGCGCCGGGTGGACGAGTTCCGCGACGCCGGCTACGCCAACTTCCTCGTCCGGCCCGTGCGCGGGGACACCCTTCTGCGTGTCCTGACGAATCGTCCGGGGCACTCGGCCAAGCCGGCGGCCAAGAAGCAGCCCCCCTCGCCGCGCTCGACCGGGCGCGAGTTGTCCATCCTGGTGGCCGAAGACAACGAGATCAACGCCATGCTGGCGCGCGCAGCCCTGACCAAGGCCGGCCATCGGGTCGACGTCGTCGGCAACGGCAAGGCGGCCGTCGAGGCGATGACGGCGAAGGGCAAGGCAAGGCACTACGACATCGTGCTGATGGACCTGCACATGCCGGTGATGGACGGACTGGACGCCATTGCGGCGATCCGCCGCGACGAGCAGCGGCGCAAGGCCGTCGCGGTGCCGATCGTGGTGCTGTCGGCCGACAGCCAGGAGCAGACCAGGCACAACGTACTCGTCCACGGCGCCAGCGGCTTCGTCACCAAGCCGCTCGACCCGCAGAACCTCGTCCGCACCGTGGAGGAGCAGGCCGCCGCCTGACCCCGAGACCCTCATTGTCAGTAGCCGTCGAACTATTGCCGGAACCGCCGGATCACGGTACTGTCACAATCCTGTTGCACTCCCAACTTATCCCCGCGCCAAGAGGGATGGCTCGAAGGAGAATCACCCCGTGCACACAGCCATCGCGGAGAACGAAACCCGCAAAAGCGGCGAAGCGGTGGTATTCGGACGGCGATTCGATGCCATCGACACCGGGGCGGCCCTCGGCCGCATCGGCTCGCTGGAGGTCAGGCTCGCGCGCGACCCGGTCGAAGTCGCCGCCGCCCAGGAGATTCGCTTCCGGGTCTTCTACGAGGAACTCGGCGCCCGGCAGGACCTGGCGTCTTGCCTCGACCCGCGCGACGCCGACCGCTTCGACGCCTTCTGCGACCATCTTCTCGTCGTCGATACGGCGCTGCCGGGACCGGATCCCAAGCGGATCGTCGGCACCTACCGCCTGCTGCGGCAGGAAACCGCGGAGATGACCGGCGGCTTCTATTCGGAGGACGAGTTCGAACTCGACCGGTTGGTGGCGCGCCACCCCGGCCTGCAGTTCCTCGAACTCGGCCGTTCCTGCGTGCTGCCGGCCTACCGGTCGAAGCGCACGATCGAGGTGCTCTGGCAGGGTATCTGGGCCTACATCAACCACTACTCGATCGGCGTCATGACCGGCTGCGCCTCGTTTCACGGAACGGTGCCGGCGGCGCACGCCGAGGCGCTGTCCTATCTCGCCCAGAATTACAGGGCGGAGACCCCCTGGGACGTACGCGCCGTGCCCGGCCGCTACCACTCCATGGACCTGATGCCCCCCGAGGGAATCACGCCGCGCTCGGCCATCGCCGCCATGCCGCCGCTCATCAAGGGATATCTCCGCCTCGGCGCCAGGATCGGCGACGGCTGCGTCATCGACCTCGATTTCGGCACCACCGACGTGTTCATCGTCATGCCGATCGCTTCGATCGGCGCGCGCTACATCAACTACTACGCCTCGGAAGCCGACCGCTTCACCGCTTAGAGACTCTGCGCCGGCGCGTTCAGGCCTTCCAGGCGACCAGCACGGCGCCGGCCGCGATGAGGACGATGCCGAGCCAGTTCACGGCCGACGGCCGTTCGCCGAGGAAGAGGGCGGCGAACACGGCCACGAGCACGACGCTGAGCTTGTCGATCGGGGCGACGCGCGATGCTTCGCCCAGCTTCAGCGCGCGGAAGTAGCAGAGCCACGACGCACCGGTGGCGATGCCCGACAACACCAGGAACGTCCACGTGCGCAGCGGGACCGTCGACGGCGGCTGCCAGGCGCCGGTGAGACGCACCACCAGCGCCGCGACGAGCAGGATGACGGCCGTCCTGACCAGGGTGGCGAAGTCGGACGAGACGTCGCCTACGCCGATCTTGGCGAAGATCGCGGTGAGTGCGGCGAAGACCGCCGAGAGGACCGCCCAGAACTGCCATTGCTCGGCGAGCGGCCGGATCACCCCGTCACGTCCCCGCGGTGTAGGCCGCGATCGCGGCCATGTTGACGACGTCGGAATCCTTGGCGTTCAGCGCCACGATCTGAACGGGCTTGTTCAGGCCGACGAGCAGCGGGCCGATGACCGTCGAGCCGCCGAGCTCCTGCAGCATCTTGGTGGCGATCGAGGCCGAGTGGAAGGCCGGCATGATCAGCACGTTGGCGGGACCCGACAGGCGGCAGAACGGGTATTGCTGCATCAGGCGCGGGTTGAGCGCGACGTCGGCCGCCATCTCGCCGTCGTACTCGAAGTCGACCCGGCGCCTGTCGAGGATCTTGACCGCCTCCTGGACGCGCTCGGAGCGCTCGCCGGCCGGATGGCCGAAGGTCGAGTAGGCGAGCAGCGCGACGCGCGGCTCGTAGCCCATGCGCCGGGCGAAACTCGCCGCTTCCTCGGCGATGTCGGCGATCTGCTCCGAGTTCGGCATGTCGTGCACGGCCGTGTCCGCCACGATCACCGTGCGGCCGCGCGCCAGCACGATCGAGGCGCCGATGACGCGGTGGCCGGGCTTGGCGTCAATGATGCGGCGCACGTCCTCGAGCGCGGTCGAGTAGTTGCGGGTGACGCCGGTGACCACGCCGTCGGCGTCGCCCAGCGCCACCATGCAGGCGGCGAAGTGGTTGCGGTCGTTGTTGATGAGGCGCTGGCAGTCGCGGAAGAGGAAGCCCTTGCGCTGCATGCGCTCGTAGAGGAAGTCGGCGTAGATGCCGTTGCGCCGCGACAGGCGCGCGTTGATCATCTCGATGCCGGGCCGGTTCAAGTCGACGCCGGCCTGGCGCGCCGTTTCCTTGATCTGCTCGTCGCGACCGAGCAGGATCGCCGTACCCAGCTTCTGGTTCACGTAGGAGACGGCGGCGCGCATCACCTGCTCCTCCTCGCCCTCGGCGAAGACGATGCGTTTCGGCTGGCGGCGGACGCGGTCGTAGATGCGCTGCAGCGTCGAGGCGATCGGATCGCGGCGGGCCGACAGTTCGTTGGCGTACTTGTCGAGGTCGAGGATCGGCCGGCGGGCGACGCCCGTGTCCATCGCCGCCCTGGCGACGGCGACCGGGATGGCCGAGATCAGGCGCGGATCGAAGGGCACGGGCATGATGTAGTTCGGCCCGAACTTCGGCCTGTTGCCCTGATACGCGGCAGCGACGTCGTCGGGAACGTCCTGGCGGGCGAGATCGGCGAGCGCGCGGGCGGCCGCCACCTTCATCTCGTCGTTGATCGTGGTGGCGCGTACGTCGAGCGCACCGCGGAAGATGTAGGGGAAGCCCAGCACGTTGTTCACCTGATTCGGGTAGTCGGACCGGCCGGTCGCCATGATGGCGTCGGTCCGGATCTCGGCGACCTCCTCCGGCGTGATCTCCGGGTCGGGGTTGGCCAGGGCGAAGATGATCGGGTTCTTCGCCATCGATTGGACCATGGCCGGCGTCAGCGCGCCCTTGGCGGACAGGCCGAGGAAGACGTCGGCCCCGTCCAGCACCTCGGCGAGGCTGCGCGCGTCGGTCTTCACCGCATGCGCCGACTTCCACTGGTTCATGCCCTCGACGCGGCCCTGGTAGACGACGCCCTTGGTGTCGCAGAGCGTGACGTTCTCCGGGGCGAAACCCATCGACTTGATGAGCTCGATGCAGGCGATGCCGGCGGCGCCGGCGCCGTTGCAGACCAGCTTCGTCGACTTCATGTCGCGCCCGGTGATCTCCAGCGCGTTGATCAGGCCGGCGGCCGAGATGATGGCGGTGCCATGCTGGTCGTCATGGAAGACCGGGATGTCCATCACCTCGCGCAGGCGCTGCTCGATGATGAAGCACTCCGGCGCCTTGATGTCCTCGAGATTGATGCCGCCGAAGGAGGGGCCGAGGAAGCGCACGCAGTTGATGAATTCGTCGGCGTCCTCGGTGTCGACCTCTAGGTCGATGGAATCGACGTCGGCGAAGCGCTTGAACAGCACCGCCTTGCCTTCCATCACCGGCTTGGACGCGAGCGCGCCGAGATTGCCGAGGCCGAGGATGGCGGTGCCGTTGGAGATGACGGCGACGAGATTGCCGCGCGTCGTGTAGTCGAAGGCCCGGCTCGGGTCCTCGGCGATGGCCTTGACCGGAACCGCGACGCCCGGCGAATAAGCGAGCGACAGGTCGCGCTGCGTGGCCATCGGCTTGGTCGGGTTGATCTCGAGCTTGCCCGGCCGGCCCATGGCGTGGAACTCGAGCGCTTCCTGCGCGCTGACGGACGGTCCCGAACTGTCGGGTTTCTTGTTGGAAGCCATGGTCGCGCGCGATCCCCTACCCTGTCCGTGCTCTTCTTTTGTGGAGTGACTGGGATTAAGGCTACTCTCTGCGGCCGTAAACCGGCAAGCAGGAACCAGTCCGGTTTTTTTGATGGTGTTCCATAAGGTGAACGACGAGACGCCGATACACAGGGACGTCCCGGCCGTGCCGCCGGCTGCCGCCGGCGCGACGCCGATGATGGAACAATACATCGAGATCAAGACGGCCAATCCGGACTCGCTGCTGTTCTACCGGATGGGCGATTTCTACGAGCTGTTCTTCGACGATGCCGAGCAGGCGTCGCGGGCGCTGGGCATCGTGCTCACCAAGCGCGGCAAGCACAATGGCGACGACATCCCGATGTGCGGCGTGCCGGTGCATGCCGCCGACGACTATCTGCAGAAACTGATCGGGCTCGGCTTCCGCGTCGCCGTGTGCGAGCAGATCGAGGATCCGGCGGAGGCGAAGAAGCGCGGCTCGAAGTCGGTCGTGCGCCGCGACGTGGTGCGGCTGGTGACGCCGGGCACCATCACCGAGGACAAGCTCCTGGCGCCGTCGGAAGCGAACTACCTGATGGCGCTCGGTCGCGTCAGGGGCGGGGATGGCGCCGGCGGGCAGGCGCTGGCGCTGGCGTGGATCGACATCTCGACGGGCGCGTTCCGGGTGGCCGAGACCAGCGCCGAGCGGCTGGTCGCCGACGTCTTCCGCGTCGACCCGAAGGAACTCATCGTCGCCGAGCCCGTGTTCCACGATGCCGAACTGCGCCCGGCGCTGGACTCAATCGGCCGCGTCGTCAATCCGCAACCGGCCAGCCTGTTCGATTCGTCCGCCGCACCCGGCCGCATCGCCCGCTTCTATGGCGTCGCCACGACCGACAGTTTCGGCACGTTCTCGCGGGCGGAGCTTTCGGCGATCTCGGGCGCCGTGGCCTATGTCGAGAAGACGCAGAAGGCCGAACGGCCGCCGTTGGCCAGACCCGAGCGCGAGTCCGCAGGATCGACGCTGTTCATCGACCCGGCGACGCGCGCCAACCTGGAACTGCTGCGCACGCTTTCGGGGAGCCGCGAAGGCTCGCTCTTCCGGGCGATCGACCGGACGCTGACCGGCGCGGGCGGCCGCCTGCTCGCCGACCGGCTGATGGCGCCGCTGACCGATCCGGCCGCGATCGGCGAGCGGCTCGATTCGGTCTCCTTCTTCCGCGACGAGGCAGCCCTTTGCGGTGCGCTGGCGCTCTGCCTGAAGCGGGCTCCCGACATGCCGCGCGCCCTGTCGCGGCTAGCGCTGAACCGCGGCGGTCCACGCGACCTTTCAGCCCTTGCCGCCGGGCTCGGCGTCGCCGGGGAGATCGCGGCGCTGCTGGCGTCGGCCGCGTTGCCGGCGGAGCTCGAGCGTGCGCGCGCCGCCCTCCTCGCCCTGCCGGCGGCGCTGCGTTCCCATCTCGAGGTCGCGCTCGGCGACGAGCCGCCGCTGCTGAAACGCGACGGCGGATTCGTGCGGCAAGGCTACGATGCCGACCTCGACGAGATGCGGGCGCTGCGCGACGAATCGCGGCGCGTGATCGCGGCGATGGAGCGCGACCTGATCGAGGAGACGGGCATCCGCTCGCTGAAGATCCGCCACAACAACGTACTCGGCTACTACATCGAGGTGACTGCCAACCACCAGGCGATCATGACCGGGACGGACGTCGCCCGCGCCCGCTTCATCCACCGCCAGACCATGGCGTCGGCGATGCGTTTCACCACGACGGAACTCGCCGACCTGGAGACCAGGATCGCCAACGCGGCCGACCGGGCGCTGGCGATCGAACTCGCCGTCTTCGACAGGCTGGTCGCCGAGGCCGTCGACACCGCCGACGCGATCCGCGAGGGCGCGGCGGCACTCGCCGTCATCGACGTCTCAGCGGCTTTGGCGCGGCTCGCCGCCGCCGAGCGCTACGTGCGCCCGGTCGTCGACGACAGCCTCGCCTTCGCCGTCAGCGGCGGCCGCCATCCGGTGGTCGAGCAGGCCCTTCGGCGGGCGGCGGAGAATCCGTTCGTCGCCAACGACTGCGACCTGTCGCCCGGCGAGGGCGAGCGCCATGGCGCGATCTGGTTGCTCACCGGCCCCAACATGGGCGGCAAGTCGACCTTCCTCAGGCAGAACGCGCTGGTCGCCGTCCTCGCCCAGATGGGCTCGTTCGTGCCGGCGGAGGCCGCCCATGTCGGCGTGGTCGACCGCCTGTTCTCTCGCGTCGGCGCCTCGGACGACCTGGCGCGCGGGCGCTCGACCTTCATGGTCGAGATGGTGGAGACGGCGGCGATCCTCAACCAGGCGGGCGAGCGCGCACTGGTCATCCTCGACGAGATCGGCCGCGGCACGGCGACCTTCGACGGACTGTCGATCGCCTGGGCGGCGGTGGAGTACCTGCACGAGCAGAACCGCTGCCGGGCTCTGTTCGCCACGCATTTCCACGAGATGACGGCGCTCGCCGGCAAGCTCGCGCGCCTGCACAACGTGACCATGCGGGTGAAGGAGTGGGAGGGCGAGGTTGTCTTCCTGCACGAGGTCGGCAAGGGCGCGGCCGACCGCTCCTACGGCATCCAGGTGGCGCGGCTCGCCGGCCTGCCCGACGCCGTGGTCCAGCGGGCGAAGGACGTGCTGCACCGGCTGGAGCAGGGCGAGACGTCCGGCAAGGCCGAGCGCCTCGTCGACGACCTGCCGCTGTTCTCGGCCGCGGTGCGCCGCGCGCCGCCGAAGCCGGCCGCCGCACCGCCGAGCGACGCGCTGCGCGAGGCGCTCGTCGCACTCCATCCCGACGAGATGACGCCAAAGGAGGCGCTGGACATGCTCTACCGACTGAAGGGGCTGGCGGCGCGGTGAGTGCGGCGCCGGCCGCGCGGCGCGCCGTATTCACGTCCCGAAAATCGCGCTATAGAGCCGGCCCGGCAGCCGAATCCCGCAGAGGCGCATGAAGAACATCCCCCTGAAGCTGGAAGAGATCATCGACGGCACCGCCCTGCGCCGCGATCTCACGGCGCTGACGGCGGAGACCGAGAGTGACGGCTCCGGGACGGCCGTGCGGGCGCAGGTGCTGAAGCTCCTGAAGCAGCGCCTCGGCGAAGGCCGCGACGCGGCGGAAGCGATGCTGACGGACGACGGCGGCGGCACCGCCTGTGCGGCGCGGCTGTCCTTCCTCATGGACGAGATCATCGCTGCGCTCTGCGACTTCGCCGTCACCCATGTCTACCGCTCGAAGAACCCCTCGGCGGCCGAGCGACTGGCCGTCACCGCGGTCGGCGGCTACGGACGCGGGACGCTGGCGCCCGGTTCGGACATCGACCTCCTGTTCCTGCTCCCCTACAAGCAGACGCCATGGGGCGAGCAGGTGGTCGAGTACATGCTCTACATGCTGTGGGACCTCGGCCTGAAGGTCGGCCATGCGACCCGCAACATCGAGGAGTGCATCCGCCTGTCGCACTCCGACATCACCATCCGCACCTCGATCCTGGAGGCGCGCCATCTCTGGGGCGAGGAACCGCTCTACCGGGAGCTTCTCGAGCGCTTCGACCGCGACGTGGTGCGCAATACGGGCGCGGAATACGTACAGGCCAAACTCGCCGAACGCGACGAGCGCCACCGCAAGGCGGGCGAGAGCCGTTATCTCGTCGAGCCCAACATCAAGGACGGCAAGGGCGGCCTGCGCGACCTGCACACGCTGTTCTGGATCGGCAAGTATTTCTACCGCGTGCGCAGCGGCGAGGAACTCGTCGAGAAAGGCGTCTTCACGCACGACGAATACAACGAATTCCGCAAGACGGAGGATTTCCTCTGGGCGGTGCGCTGCCACATGCACTTCCTCACCGGCAAGGCCGAGGAGCGCCTGCATTTCGACATCCAGCGCGAGGTGGCCGACCGGCTGGGCTATACCAGCCATCCCGGCCTGTCGGCGGTCGAACGCTTCATGAAGCACTACTTCCTGATCGCCAAGCAGGTCGGCGACCTGACGCGCATCTTCTGCGCCGCGGTCGAGGAAGAGCAGGCGAGCCACGTGTCCGGCTTCAACCGCCTGCTGCAGTCCTTCTCGCGCAAGCGCCGCAAGCTCGCCGGCACCTCGGACTTCATCGTCGACAACCACCGCATCAACATCGCCGACCAGAAGGTCTTCGAGCGCGACCCGGTGAACCTGCTGCGCCTGTTCTGGTTCGCCGACCGCCACGGGCTCGAGTACCACCCCGACGCGATCAAGCTGGTGACAAGGTCGCTGCGCCTGGTCGACCGGACGCTGCGTCGCAACGAGGAGGCGAACCGGCTGTTCCTCGACATACTGACGTCGGACCGCAATCCCGAACTCAACCTTCGCCGCATGAACGAGGCCGGCCTGCTCGGCCGCCTCATCCCGGAGTTCGGCAAGGTCGTGGCGATGATGCAGTTCAACATGTATCACCACTACACGGTCGACGAGCATCTGCTGCGCTGCATCGGCGTGCTTTCGGAGATCGAGCACGGCGACAGCGACCGGCTGCATCCGCTGGCGCACCAGCTGATGCCGGGCCTGAAGAAACAGCGCGAGGTGCTCTACCTCGCCGTGCTGCTGCACGACATCGCCAAGGGCCGCCCCGAGGACCATTCGGAGGCCGGGGCGCGGATCGCGCGACGCATCTGCCCGATCCTCGGCCTGTCGCCGTCCGACACCGAGACCGTCGCCTGGCTTGTCGAGCAGCACCTGCTGATGTCGATGACGGCGCAGACCCGCGACCTCAACGACCGCAAGACGATCGACGACTTCGCCGCCGTGGTGCAGTCGGTGGAACGGCTGAAGCTGCTCCTCGTGCTGACCGTCTGCGACATCCGCGGCGTCGGTCCCGGTGTGTGGAACGGCTGGAAAGGCCAACTCCTGCGCACGCTCTATTACGAGACCGAACTGCTGCTGACCGGCGGCTTCTCGGAAGTGTCGCGGGCGCAGCGGGTGGAGGAGGCGCGCGAACGCCTGCGGACAGCGCTTGCCGACTGGTCCGAACGCGACCGCAAGCGCTACGTGAAACTGCACTACGACAACTACCTTCTCGCCGTCGACATCAAGGACCAGGTGCGCGATGCCGAATTCATCCGCAAGACGGACAGCGCGGGGCGGGCTCTGGCGACGATGGTCATGCCGCACGAGTTCGAGGCCGTCACCGAGATCACCGTCCTCGCGCCCGATCATCCGCGGCTGCTCTCGATCATCGCCGGAGCCTGCGCGGCGGCGGGCGGCAACATCGTCGACGCCCACATCTTCACCACCGCCGACGGGCGCGCGCTCGACACGATCCTGATCTCGCGCGAGTTCGACCGCGACGAGGACGAGCGCCGCCGGGCCGAGCGCGTCGGCAAGCTGATCGAGGACGTGCTGTCGGGAAAATCCTGGCTGCCGGAGATGATCGAGAAACGCGCCAAGCCGAAGCGTGGCACCAAGGCGTTCAGGATCGAGCCGCGGGCGGAGATCCGCAACACGCTGTCCAACCGGTTCTCGGTGATCGAGGTGACCGGGCTCGACCGGCCTGGCCTGCTGTCGGACGTCACCGGGACGCTGTCGGACCTGTCGCTCGACATCGCCTCGGCGCATATCACCACCTTCGGCGAGAAGGTCATCGACACGTTCTACGTGACCGACCTGACCGGGCAGAAGATCGAGAACGCGACGCGGCTGGCCACCATCAAGGCGCGGCTGATCGCGACGCTGGAAGGCGACGCGCCGGCCCGCGCCGCTCGCGCGGCCGCCGGATGAGTCGCCACAGCCCGCAGCGATCGATCTCCATGGTGCCTATCCGATGAGCCTCGTCCGCAAGTTCGCCACCGTCGGGTTCGGCACGATGGCCAGCCGCATCCTCGGCTTCGCAAGGGAAATGCTGATGGCGGCGGCCGTGGGCACCGGCCCTGTCGCCGAGGCCTTCTACGCGGCGTTCCAGTTTCCCAACACCTTCCGCCGGCTGTTCGCCGAGGGCGCCTTCAACGCCGCCTTCGTGCCGCTCTTCGCCCGCGAGATCGAGGCCGGCGGCACGGAGGGGGCACGGCGGTTCTCCGAAGAAGTCTTCGGCGTGCTGTTCACCATCCTGATGGCCCTGACCATCGCCATGGAGCTGGCGATGCCCTTCGTCATTCGCTACGGCATCGCGCCCGGCTTCGCCGATGATCCGGACAAGCTGGCGATGACGACCGCGCTGGCGATGATCATGTTCCCCTATCTGATCTGCATGTCGCTCGGCGCGATGATGGCGGGCATGCTCAATTCGCTGCGCCACTTCCTCGCCGCAGCGATTGCGCCGGTGTTCCTCAACGTCATCCTCGTCTCGGTGCTGGCCGTGGTCTGGTATAACGGCATGGAGGGCCGGATCGTCGGCGAGATGCTCGCCTGGGGCGTGCTGGCGGCCGGCGTCGTCCAGCTCGGAATCCTGTGGGTGGCGGTACGGCGGGCCGGCGTCCATATCGGCATCCGCCGGCCGGCGTTGACGCCAAACGTGAAGCGCCTGCTCTGGCTGGCGCTGCCCGCCGCCATCACCGGCGGGATCACCCAGATCAACACGCTGATCGGCACTGCGATCGCCTCCGGCAAGGCGGGCGCCGTGCCGGCGCTGAACCTCGCCGACCGCGTCTACCAACTACCCCTGGGCGTCGTCGGGGTGGCGGTCGGCGTCGTGCTGCTGCCCGAACTCGCGCGCGCCCTGCGCGCCGGCGCCCTGCGGGAGGCGGCCACCCTGCAGAACCGCTCGGTCGAGTTCACCCTCTTCCTCACGCTTCCGGCGGCGGCCGCCCTGATGGTCATCGCCGAGCCGATCGTCAGGGTGCTCTACGAGCGCGGCGCCTTCACCCACGAGGACACGCTTGTGGTCGCCGAAGTGCTGTCGATCTTCGGCATCGGCCTGCCGGCCTTCGTGCTGATCAAGGCGTTCACGCCCGGCTTCTTCGCCCGCGAGGACACCCGCACGCCCATGCTCTTCGCCGCCCTGTCGGTCGCCATCAACATCTCGGCGGCTCTTACCTTCTTCCCGTCGATGGGCGCGCCGGGCATCGCAGTCGCCTCGGCCGTGTCGGGATGGACGAACGCAGCGCTGCTCTTCGGAACGCTGCTGTGGCGGGGCCACTGGGGCGCCGACCGGCCTTTGCTCGCCCGCCTGCCCCGGCTGGTTCTCAGCGCCGCGCTGATGGCGGGGGCGCTGTGGTGGGGCGCCGGCTGGTTCGAGGCTTGGCTGCAACCGGAGTCGCGGTTCCTGGAACAGGCCGGGGCGCTGGCGATCCTCGTGCTCGGCGCCATGATCCTCTATTTCGGCCTCGCCTTCGGCATCGGCGGCGCCGATTTCGGCATGATCCGCCGCAACGTGCGGCGTGGCGGCGCGCCTAAGGAACCACCTCCAGGTCCGTGAAGCGGAACTCATCGTCGGTCGAGAGGATCGGGACGCCATAGTGGCGGGCGCATGCGTAATGGAAGCAGTCGGCGAGGTTGAGGCGGCGGGGGCCCGACCGGTATCGATGGGCTGCGTCAATCGAAAGCGCGGCCACCTCGGCAGGGGGAGGAAGCTGGCGCAGTTCGATTCCGTTCTCATCGAGGAAGGACCCGACGATTTCGAAACTCTCCTCTATGGAAAGACCAAGTTGATCCGGTCTCGCGAGAGCGACCGCCGCCTCCCAAACGGCGATGGGAGATGTGAACGGATGGGAGGTCGTCAATAGGCCCACCGCACAACGCCTTGCCTCAGGTTCGTCTCCGAGGACCGCCACGATAGCTGCGGCATCGACGAACATCATTTGATACCGGCTTCGTCAGGAGAAAAACCAGGCTCCTCGCCGGACATCTCGTCCCACACCGCGCGAGGCAAGGGCTTCCGCATCTCGTCGGTCAGACGTACTCCGAACTCGGCGCGCAACCGTGCCGCGCTTTCCATAGGATCGCCTCTACGACGCTGCAACGCCTCCTTCACCGCAATCACGACAGCCTCCGTCAACCCGACGCCCTCCATCTCCGCCAGGCGGCGAGTGAGGCGGTCCGCTTCCTTGTTGGTGATGTTGATGGTCATCGTGTAGATCCCGGATGTAGAGACGAATATGTAGACGCGCCCCTCAACAGTCAACGCGCTTCCCGGGCCCTTGCGCACGGACCGCCCCTCCGCCATAAGCGCGCTGCTTATTTCGCCGCGCGCGAAACGGCCCTCCACAAGCCACAAGGTTTTCTCGATGTCCTCGTTCCAGCCTCTCGTCTTTTCCGGCGTCCAGCCGACCGGAAACCTCCATCTCGGCAACTATCTCGGCGCGATCCGCAAGTTCGTCGCGCTGCAGGAGAGCCACGACTGCATCTACTGCGTCGTCGACCAGCACGCGATCACGGTGTGGCAGGATCCGGCCGAGCTGATGAAGTCGACCCGCGAGGTCACCGCCGCCTTCCTCGCCGCCGGCATCGACCCGAAGAAGCACATCGTCTTCAACCAGAGCCGGGTGCCGCAGCACACGGAACTCGCCTGGATCTTCAACTGCGTGGCGCGCATGGGCTGGCTGAACCGCATGACCCAGTTCAAGGAGAAGGCCGGCAAGGACCGCGAGAACGCCTCGGTCGGCCTGTTCGCCTATCCGGCGCTGATGGCCGCCGACATCCTCGTCTACCGCGCCACCCACGTGCCGGTCGGCGACGACCAGAAGCAGCACCTGGAACTGACCCGCGACATCGCGCAGAAGTTCAACAACGATTTTTCCGCGCGCATCGCCGATCTCGGCGCCGGCGTCGAGATGACGGTCGGCGAGGAGACGGTGAACGGTTTCTTCCCGCTCACCGAACCCCTGATCGAGGGACCGGCGACGCGCGTCATGAGCCTGCGCGACGGAAGCAAGAAGATGTCGAAGTCCGATCCGTCGGACCTGTCGCGCATCAACCTTACGGACGATGCCGACACGATCTCGAAGAAGATCCGCAAGGCCAAGACCGACCCGGCGCCGCTGCCGTCCGAACTGGACGGGCTGAAGGAGCGGCCGGAAGCGGAAAACCTGGTCGGCATCTACGCGGCCCTCGCCGAGACGACCAAGGAGACGGTGATAGCCGAGTTCGGCGGCCAGCAATTCTCGGTGTTCAAGCCGGCGCTGGCCGACCTCGCCGTCGAGAAACTGGCGCCGATGGCCGACGAGATGCGGCGCATCTCGGCCGACCCGGCCTATGTCGATTCCGTGCTCTCGGACGGCGGCGCCCGCGCCCGGGCGCTGGCCGAGGTGACGATGAAGACGGTGCGCCAGATCATCGGCCTGCTCAACGACTGACGAGCGAAACGCCGGGGGAGATTGCCAGCCACTTCCGGGGGTGGCAGATTGCCGGCATTGCCGCCGGCGGAGCTGCGCAATGCGGGATAGCGAATGGTATCGAAACGACTGAGCCGGGAAGCCGGGCACCGGCGCAAGTTCCTGGCGATCATCGACGACACGCCCGAATGCGAGCGGGCCGTCGCCTACGCCTCGCGCCGGGCGCGCAGCACGAACGGCGTTCTGGTGCTGCTCTACGTGATCGAGCCCGGCGACTTCAAGCACTGGCTCGGCGTCGAGAAGATCATGCGCCAGGAGGCGATGGACACGGCCCAGGCCGCTCTCGCCGGCTCTGCCGCCGCCGTCCGCGAGCGGATCGGCATCGAGCCGGAACTCGTGGTGCGCGAGGGCAAACCGGCCGACGAGATCCACAAGCTGATCGAAGAGGACCAGGACATCGCCATCCTGGTGCTTGCCGCGGGCAACGCCAAGGAAGGCCCCGGGCCGCTGGTCGCGTCGATCGCCGGCAAGGGCGCGGCGTTCCCGATCCCCGTCACCGTCGTGCCGCAGAGCCTGTCGGACGAGGACATCGAGAGCCTCGCCTGACCGGCGAGGCCATGCGCGCGCCAGTTCGACTTTTCGCAAAGACGTGAACCTGATTTCCTGATTTCGGGATATTGGAGCAATGCGTTTTGCTTGAAGTAACCGCCATCCAGGCCTATTTAGAATAGTTCCAGACAGACCCGCGGACCGCGGCACGGAGACGATCACCATGTTCATCCAGACCGAGGCGACCCCCAATCCCGCGACGCTGAAGTTCCTGCCCGGCAAGGAGGTGCTGGTCGACGGCACGGCCGACTTCCGCGACGCGGAATCCGCGCGCGCCGCCTCTCCCCTCGCCGGTCGCCTGTTCGACGTGCCCGGCGTCACCGGCGTCTTCTTCGGCTACGATTTCATCACCGTGACCAAGAACGGCCCCGACTGGCAGCATCTGAAGCCGGCGATCCTCGGCACGATCATGGAACACTTCATGTCGGGCGCGCCGGTCATGGCGACGGGCGGCAAGCGCTCCGCCGAGACCGACGCCGAAGACGAGTTCTTCGACGCGGCCGACGCCGAGATCGTCGTCACGATCAAGGAGCTTCTCGATACCCGCGTCCGCCCCGCGGTGGCGCAGGACGGCGGCGACATCACCTTCCGCGGCTACGAGAACGGCACCGTGTTCCTCAACATGAAGGGCGCCTGCGCCGGCTGCCCCTCATCGACCGCGACGCTGAAGCACGGCATCCAGAACCTACTCCGCCACTTCATCCCCGAAGTCCAGCAGGTCGAGCAGGTCGCCTGACCGACCTGTCACACCACTGAAAGCCAACAAAAAACCGGGCGCAAGGCCCGGTTTTTCGCTTCTTTGGACGTCCGTGTTGCCGAGACGGTCCGCGATTACTTGACGATGACCTTGGCGCCGACCTCGGCGCGGCTGTAGAGGTCGATGATGTCCTGGTTCATCAGGCGGATGCAGCCCGACGACATCGCCTTGCCGATGGAGAACCATTCCGGCGTGCCGTGCAGGCGATAACCGGAATCGCCGCCCTTGTTGTAGAGGTACATCGCCCGCGCGCCGAGCGGATTGCTCAGTCCGGCCGGCATGCCGCCACGCCACTTGGCCAGTTCCGGCTTGCGCTTGATCATCGGGGCGGGCGGCGTCCACACCGGCCATTCGCGCTTCAGCGCGATGCGGGCGGTGCCCGACCATTCGAAGCCTTCCTTGCCGACGCCGATGCCGTAGCGCATCGCCTTGCCCTCCTTCATGATGAAGTAGAGGTGCTTGTTGCCCGTGTCGACGATGATCGTGCCCGGTTTTTCCTTGGTCGCGTAGGTGACGATCTGCCGGTGGTACTTGCGGTCGACCTTGTAGATCGGGATCGCCGGAAGCTGGTAGCCAGCGTCCCTCACCGAACCGTAGTTCGACGTGAAGATCGAGCCGCCGTCGGTGGTACAGCCGGCCAGGGCGACGCTCAGCGCCACCGCCGCAACCGCAATGAATGACTTCATCCGCATTCCGCCCGTATCCCCCATACTGATCGGGGCCCGATTCGAGCCCCATTTTCGCCTCATTGTTATTTCGGTTTCACTTTGCTTGCCAAGTGCTTATTGCCGCTCGGATTCGATCGGACCCTACGTTATGGCATTTTAGCAACATCCGCTCACGCGAACGTGAACGAGCGCAACGAATCCGTGAAGCCTACCTTTGCCGGCTTCGGTCCGACTGCAATCTCCGGCGGTGCAGTGTCCCCACCTCGGACTCGGAAGCAATGGCGGCGACGGTTCAAACCGTGAACGGGACATGGCATGATGCAACATGCCCATCGTCTCGCCGATTCCCTCCAATCCTCTTTCGGACGGCCGCCAGTCCGAACGCGCGATGATCGTGCGCCGCGGCGTACAACGGCTGCTTGCGGAAATGGGAGCTCATGTCCTGCCGGAACTGTCGCTGGCCACGGGGCGGCGCGCCGACCTCGTCGCGCTGACCAGGAACGGCGACATCTGGATCATCGAGATCAAGTCGTCGGTCGAGGATTTCCGCGTCGACCGCAAATGGCCGGACTACCGGCTGCATTCGGACCGTTTCTTCTTCGCCACCCACCCCGGCGTCCCTGCCTCGATCTTCCCGGAGGAATGCGGCTTCATCCTCTCCGACGGCTACGGCGCGGAGATCCTGCGTGAGGCGCCCGAACACCGGCTCGCCGCCGCGACGCGCAAGGCGCTGATGCTGAGGATCGCGCGGGCCGGCGCTGCGCGTCTGCTCGCCGCCGAACTCGCCGGCGTTCCGGTGCCGGCGCTCGAAGGCGAGAGCGAATAGCCCCGCCCTGACAGCCCGTGCCGCGATCGTCCAAACTTAATTAAAACTTTACCGTACCTGCGGTGTTGTCTTCACATCCGGTAATTCATCGGAACTTCTACGCACGGGTCGAGTTTCGCCTGCAACTGTGAATAGGCAAGGATTTCAGAGATGAACCGCAACCGCGAGCGGCAGGGCACGCTTGCCGCGGAAATCAGGCGCCAGATCGGCGCCGCCCAGAACACCCGCTATCTGCGATCACTTCCACTGTTCGAACTGCCGCAGAACGACAACGAGCGGTTCGAGGAGCTGCTGCGCCAAGTCGACCATGCGGCTGAGCGGGCCGAGCGCCAATGAGGCAGCGGCCCCGGGACTATGGGCGGCGGGAGCGACGCCAGGAATAGGCGGCGCCGCGATCGGGCGCCGCGGCTTCAGCCGCGGTCGGCTGGTAGTGCTGCGCGATTCCGCCCGTATCGCCACGCTCGAGGCGGGCAAGCAGCACCGGATCCGATACCTCGAACTCATCAAAACCCAGTCGCAGCATGTGCGGAAGCTGGTCGACCAGGACCTGGCCGACGGCGCGGACGGCGCCGTCGAAGCCGTAGCGGCTGCGCACAAGCTCCGCCTTGGAGAACGAGCGGCCGTCGCTGAAGGCCGGAAAGGCGAGCGCGACCAGCGACAGGTCGGGGAGCAGTCCGGCGAGCGCCTCGATCGGCTCTCCGGGCTGAACCAGCACACCGAGGCGATCCTTCGCCAGCCGGCGCTCGGACGGATCCATATTCGCCACGACCGCCAGCGGCAGGATCAGGCGGCCGTTGCCGGCGAGTGCCGCAGCGTCTTCGGCGCGGCGCCAGTCGTCGCTGCGGAAGCCGTTGGGCGTCCACAGCCGTGGCGTCGGCGAGGAATTCGGTGCGAGCATGGATTCGTTCCGTTACGACAACGTCATCCTACAGGGACGACGCGGTCAAGGAATGATCGAGATCCGACAGATGAATGCCGCACTCGGTCTTCGCCTGGCCGGCCCAGCGGCCGGATCGCGCGTCCTCGCCGGGCTTCACCGGCTGCGTGCACGGGAAGCAGCCGATCGACAGGTAGCCGTAGGCCACCAGAGGGTTCTCGCGCAGCTGGTGGGCGCGCATGTAGGCGGCGAGGTCGGCGGTTGTCCAGCGCGCCAGCGGGTTGATGCGGATGCGCGGGCCGGTCGCCTCGAAGACCGGAAGCGCGCTGCGTGTCGCCGCCTGGAAACGCTTCCTGCCCGTGAGCCACGCGGCAAGCGGCTCGACGGCGCGCGCCATCGGCTCGACCTTGCGGATGTTGCAGCAGGCGTCGGTGTCGGTGCGGTGCAGTTCCCCCGCCGGATCGCCGAGAACCAGTGCCGAAGGCAGCGGCTCGTAGACCTTGATGTTGCGCAGTCCGAAATCGGCGGCCAGCGCGTCGCGGTAGCGCAGCGTCTCCTCGAAGTGCTTGCCGGTGTCGAGGAAGATGACCGGCAGCGCGGGGTCTATCCGCGCCAGCATGTGCAGGAGAACCGCCGAATCCGCGCCGAAGGACGACACGGCGGCCAGCCCCTCGTAACCGAAGCGGCCGATCGAAAGGGTGATGACGTCCTGCGGTTCCAGCCCGCCGTAGCGCGCCTCCAGCGCGGCCGCTTCGGCCGCTACCGCTTCTTCGTCGTCGAGCGGGCGAAGCCCGGCCTCAAGCTGCCCTGACTTCGCCAGCATAGAGCGCCTCCTTGAAGGGCTGGGGTCCGAGGCGCCGGTAAGCGTCGATGAACCGTTCCGATGGCGCGTTTCGCAGCGCAAGATAGGTGTCGACGATGGTCTCGACGGCGCCGGTGATCTCCTCCGGGCCGAAGCCGCGGCCGATGATCTCGCCGATCGAGGTGTTCTCGTCGCCCGAGCCGCCGAGCGTGATCTGGTAGAGTTCGGCGCCCTTCTTCTCGACGCCGAGTATGCCGATGTGGCCGACATGGTGATGGCCGCAGGCGTTGATGCAGCCGGAGATCTTCAATTTCAGCTCGCCGATGTCGCGCTGGCGATCGAGAGCGGCGAAGCGCCGGGAAATCTCCTGCGCGACGGGAATGGAGCGCGCGTTGGCGAGCGCGCAATAGTCGAGGCCGGGGCAGGCGATGATGTCGGTGATGAGATTCGAGTTGGCCGTGGCCAGACCGATGCGCACGAGTTCGTCGTAGACCGCCTTGAGGTCGGCGCGGGCGACGTGGGGCAGGATCAGGTTCTGCTCGTGGCTGACGCGGATCTCGTCGAAGCCGTAGCGTTCGGCGAGGTCGGCGACGGCGTCCATCTGCTCGTCGGCGGCGTCGCCGGGCGCCTCGCCGATGCCCTTCAGCGAGATCGTCACAGCGGCGTAGTCGGGATTACGGTGCGTCACCACATTCTGCTCGAGCCATTCGGAGAAGCTGCGCGAATCGAGCCGGGCGAGCTTGATGGCTTCGTCGCCCTCCGGGCGCGCGACCAGGGGCGGCGGCGCGAAATAGGCCTCGATGGCGCGGATGTCGGCGTCGGGGAGCGTGAGCTGGCCGTCCTTCAGCGCCGCCCATTCGGCCTCGACCTGGCGGGCGAACTCGTCGGTTCCGGTCTCGTGGACGAGGATCTTGATGCGCGCCTTGTACTTGTTGTCGCGGCGGCCGTGCAGGTTGTAAACGCGCATGATCGCGGTCGTGTAGGAGAGCAGGTGCTCCTCGGGGAGGAAATCGCGAATCTTCTTCGCAATGATCGGCGTGCGCCCCTGGCCGCCGCCGACATAGACGGCGAAGCCGAGCCGCCCCGCGGCATCCTTCTTCAGGTGCAGGCCGATGTCGTGGACCTGGATCGCGGCGCGGTCGCGCGACGCGCCGGTGACGGCGATCTTGAACTTGCGCGGCAGGTAGGAGAACTCGGGATGCACCGAGGACCACTGCCGCAGGATCTCGGCATAGGGTCGCGGGTCGGCGACCTCGTCGGCGGCCGCACCGGCGAAATGATCCGCCGTGACGTTGCGGATGCAGTTGCCCGACGTCTGGATGGCGTGCATCTCGACGCTGGCCAGATCCGCCAGGATCGCCGGCATGTCCGACAGCGCCGGCCAGTTGTACTGGATGTTCTGGCGCGTGGTGAAATGGCCGTAGCCCTTGTCGTAGGTTCGCGCGATGTGCGCCAGCATGCGCATCTGGCGCGCGTTCAGCGTGCCGTAGGGAATGGCGACGCGCAGCATGTAGGCGTGAAGCTGGAGATAGACGCCGTTCATCAGGCGGAGCGGCCGGAACTGGTCCTCGGTGATCTGGCCGGCGAGCCGGCGATCGACCTGGTCGGCGAACTCGGCGACGCGGGCGTGGACGAAATCGCGGTCGAACTCATCGTAGCGGTACATGGTCGTCTTCCTCGGCGGGATCGCCGTTGACTAGGCAGCGCGCACGGCCTGCGGCCGCGCCTGCTTGCCGAGATCGTTCCTGTTGGTGGGGCCGGCGGCGCGGATACGTTCGCGCAGCCGCGTCGGGACGATGAGACCTCCGACGAGGGCGACGTCGATCACCGCGACGTCGAGCACCTGGTTGGCGGCATAGGCGGCGGCGCCGATCGCCTCGATCCGCGCCTCGCCGTCCCTGTCGGTCACGATCTCCGCCCCCTCGATCGTCTCCCGCCAGCCATCCGCGGCATACCAGACGGCCTCGCCGTCGATCAGCCGGTTCGCGGTCAGCACCCTCATGCGCCTGCTCCTTCCAACCTGCCCGCCAGATTCGGGTTCGGCCGCGCCCTAGCGGCGAGCGGCGCGGAGCGGCGGAAGTCGGCGCCGGCCACTGCGTCGCCGATGATGGTCATCACCGGGCCGCCGAGATCGTCGCGCGAAGCGAGCGACGGCAGGTCGGCGAGCGTGCCGTGGAGAAGCCTGCGGCCGGGCAGCGAGGCGCTCTCGACGACGGCGACCGCCGTATCGGTCGACAGGCCGGCTGCGACCAGGCGGCCGGCGACGTCGGCGGCGACCGAACGGCCCATGTAGACGGCGACCGTGGCGCCGGAGATGGCGAGCCGTGCCCAGTCGGGCAGGGCTTCGCCCTTGAGATCGTGGCCCGTGGTGAAGACGAGCGAGGAAGAAACGCCGCGCAGCGTCAGCGGCAGTTCGAAGTCGGCGGCGGCGGCGAGCGCGGCGGTGACGCCGGGCACGATCTCGTAGGAGATCCCGGCGTCGCGGAGCGCCTGCATCTCCTCGCCGGCGCGGCCGAACACCAGCGGATCACCCGACTTCAGCCGCACGACCTGGCGTCCGTCGCGCGCCAGCGACACGAGCAGATCGTTGATCTCGGACTGGGTCTTCGAATGGCAGCCCTTGCGCTTGCCGACGGCGATGCGTTCGGCATCGCGGCGGCCGAGCGCGACCACCGCTTCCGGCACCAGCGCGTCGTGGACGATGACGTCGGCCTGGAGGAGGAGACGCTGGGCACGTAGCGTGATCAGGTCCTCTGCGCCCGGTCCTGCGCCGACGAGCGCGACATGGCCAAGGACGGCGCGACGCTTCGCCAAAAGTTCGGCCGCTGCGGCGCGTGCCTCGTCGGCATGGCCGACCTCCATGGCGCGGGCCGGTGCCCCGGCGAAGAAATCGGCCCAGAAGGCGCGGCGGGCGGCACCCTTGGGCAGGAGGCGCTCGACGCTTTCGCGCAGGGTCGCGGCGAGCGTGGCGAGCGGCCCGAGCGCCGGCGACAGCATCTGGTCGATGCGGGCGCGGATCATCTGGGCGAGGACCGGCGCCGCCCCTTCGGTGCCGACGGCGACGACCACCGGAGCGCGATTGACCAGGGCCGGCGTGAAGAAGTCGCAGCAGTCCGGGCGGTCGACGGCATTGACCGGCACGCCGAGCCGGCGCGCGTCGCCGGAGATGCGGCGGTCGAGCGCCTCGTCGCCGGTGGCGGCGAAGGCGAGGGCCGCGCCTTCGAGCAGCGACGGACGGTAGGTTACGCGCAGGATCGCGATGCCGGCCTCCGCTGCCCAGGCGGCCAGCTCGGTCGAAGGCTGCCCGGCGACGATCTTCAGCAAGGCGCTGGTCTCCCCCATCAGCCGCGCCTTGGCCAGCGCCTCGTCGCCGTCGCCGACGACGACGACCGCACGGCCGTCCACCCGCATGAACACGGGAAAAGCATTGATGGGATGCGGCGAACGGGCCATGGCCAGAGGTTTCCAAAATAGGCTAGAGTTCTACCGGCAGCGGGCAGGCGCCTGAAGGAATGGCGTCGCGTCCACGGCCATCACAGGCAAACGCTTTTCCGGCGACGGGTCGCCTGCGGCAAAAATCCACCCGCCGCCCGATCCGCCGCACAAGGCGAACGCATCGGCGGCAGGACCGGGAACGGGGCCGTGCGGCGCGTGCGTTCTGCGATGGCACCATACCGGGTCGGCGAATCGGGGCCGGCAAACAGGAAGACGGAGCAAGGTGATGACGGGTCTATTGAAACAGGGAACCTGGGTGCTGGTGGCCGACGGCGAGAAGGCGCTGTTCCTGAAGAACGCGGGCGACCTCGCGCATCCGAACCTCGAAGTGATCAGGCAGATGCAGGACGACAACCCGCCGACCCGCGAGCAGGGAGCGGACCGGCCGGGGCGCACCAACGCCTCGACGGCAAACCGGATCAGCGCCGTGGACGACACCGACTGGCATCGCGTCGCCAAGGAGCGCTTCGCCGACGAGATCGCCGAGAAGCTCTACGCCATGGCTCACCGCGGAGACTTCGATCGCCTCGTGCTGATCGCGCCGCCCCTGGTGCTCGGCGAGATGCGCAAGAAGCTGCACAAGGAAGTCGCCGACCGCATCGTTGGCGAATTCGCCAAGACGCTGACCAAGATGCCGGTCGACGAGATCGAAGAGATGCTGAAGGGGCAGTAGAGGCACAGGCGCGATCGCGGCGGGCGAAAGCGCGCGGCGGGCGCCGGAAGAGTGCGGAAAAGTCCTCCCGCGGAACTGGAACCGCCCGTCCAGCGTCGGACGGCTTGACGGGCCGACAGCATGTCCGCATCCGCTGCCCGGACAGCCCCGGCGGCGCGGCCCGAATCGCGACATGGAAGGAGGGCGCCGTTTCAGCCACCCTGACGCGGTCCGACGTCTTCCCGATGGCAGCGTTTGCCGCCCGCCGCGATTTTGCAGTGATGGCGGCCTACTCCGATCCCGTGCCGTCCGATCAAAACCCGAACCGTCCGGATGCCATGACGAATGACCATGCCCCGCTCCCGTCCGGCCTCAGCGAGGCGGAAGCGCAGGCGCGCTTGAAGGCGGAAGGCTACAACGAACTGCCGCACCCCGACCGGCGGACGACACTGCGCATCTTTCTCGAGGTCCTGCGAGAGCCCATGCTCGCGCTTCTGCTTGGCGGGGGCGCGGTCTACCTTCTGCTCGGCGATCTCAAGGAAGCGCTGATCCTTCTCGTCTTCGCCGCCCTGTCGGTCGTGATCACCGTCGTTCAGGAATCGCGCACAGAGCGCGTGATGGAAGCGTTGCGCGACCTCACCAGTCCCCGGGCACTGGTTATACGCAGCGGCATACGCAAGCGGATCGCGGGCAGGGAAGTCGCGCGCGGCGATCTTGTGGTGCTCGGCGAGGGCGATCGCGTTCCGGCCGATGCCGTGCTCGCGCAGGCCCAGGATCTGGAGGCGGACGAGTCCCTGCTCACGGGTGAATCGGTACCTGTGCGCAAGTCATCGCGGGCCGCCGATCCCGCCGCACGGGAGGGCACGCCCCGGCCGGGCGGTGACGACCTGCCATTCGTCTATTCCGGTTCGCTCGTCGTGCGCGGTAGCGGCATCGCCGAAGTGATCGCGACCGGGCCGCGCAGCGAGATCGGAAAGATCGGCCAGTCGCTCCAGACCCTCGAGACCGAGCCACCTCGCCTCAAGGCGCAGACCGCGCGTATCGTGCGCCTGGCCGCGCTGGGCGGCATTGCCGTCAGCCTGGCGGCGGTCGCGCTCTACGGCACGTTGCGTGGCGGCTGGCTCGACGCCGTGCTTGCCGGCATCGCCATAGGCATGGCCATGCTGCCCGAAGAGTTTCCCGTGGTTCTGGCGGTGTTCATGGCGATGGGCGCCTGGCGGCTATCGAGCGCACGGGTCCTGACGCGTCGCGCCAGTTCGATCGAGACGCTCGGATCGGCGACGGTACTGTGCACCGACAAGACCGGCACGCTCACCGAAAACCGGATGACCGTCACCGAACTCAGGCTACCGGACGGCGCTTCCTTCCATGCGACCGGCAACGCTGTCTTCTTGGCCGAGCCGTTCCGCGAACTCGCGTTGCACGGGCTGCTCGCCAGCGCGCCGGAGCCGTTCGACCCGATGGAACAGGCCTTCCACACATTCGCACGCAACGAGCTAAGCGCCACGGACGGCCTGCCCGGGACGGAATGGACGCTCGCGCATGGCTACGGACTGCGGCCGGACGTTCTCGCCATGACGCAGGTCTGGCAGACCGACGCGCGCGCTTCCGCCTTCGTGGTCGCCGCCAAGGGCGCACCAGAGGCCGTTGGCCGCCTTTGCCGTCTCGACGAAGCGGAAATTGACGGCATCCGGCAATCGGTGGACGCAATGGCCGCCGGGGGACTGCGCGTGCTGGGCGTTGCGAAGGCCTCCCATGACGGCGGCAGGCTGCCGGACACACAGCAGGAATTCCGGTTCGTATTCCTGGGTCTGGTCGGCCTTGCCGATCCCCTGCGCCGCGGTGTTCAGGACGCCGTTCGCGAATGCCGTTCGGCCGGCATCAGGGTTGTCATGATCACCGGCGACTATCCGGAGACCGCGCGGGCCATCGCGTTGCAGGCGGGAATTGCCGCGGACGAGGTTCTAACCGGCGATGACCTCGCATCGCCAGACGGGGCCGAACTCGCGCGCCGCGTGCGCGGCACCTCGATATTCGCGCGCATCACACCCGATCAGAAACTGCGGATCGTGCAGGCGCTGAAGGCCGACGGCGAGATCGTTGCCATGACCGGCGACGGGGTGAACGATGCACCCTCGCTCAAGGCGGCCCACATCGGGATCGCCATGGGCGGGCGCGGCACCGATGTCGCGCGCGAGGCCTCCTCCATCGTCCTGCTCAACGACGACTTCGGGTCGATCGTGGTCGCCGTCCGTCTTGGGCGTCGCATCTACGACAATCTGCGCAAGGCCATGGGGTTCATCTTCGCCGTGCACGTTCCGATCGCCGGGCTCGCCCTCCTGCCGCTGGTGTTCGGCCTGCCCATCCTGATGGGGCCCATTCACATCGCGTTCCTCGAAATGATCATCGATCCGGTCTGCTCCCTGGTCTTCGAGGCCGAACAGGAGGAAGCCGACGTGATGAGCCGCGAGCCGCGAAGGCCCGACGAACCGCTGTTCTCCTGGTCCCTGATCGGCTGGAGCGTGTTTCAGGGCGCGCTGGCATTTGCCGTCGTGGCGACGATCTATCTGGTCGCCCTCGATCGCGGCATGCCGGAAGACGAAGTGCGGGCGCTCACCTTCTTCTCGCTGGTGATCTGCATTCTCAGCCTGATCCTCGTCAATCGCTCCTTCAGCGCGTCGCTGATGACTGCGGTCCGCGGCCACAACCCGTCACTGGGCTGGATACTTCTGGCGGTCGTCGCGATTCTGACAGCCAGCCTGTTCTGGCCGTGGCTCAGCGCATTGTTCGCGTTCGGCCCGTTGCACGTACCTGATTTCGCCGTGACGCTGGGCGCCGGGATCGGAGTCCTGCTCGTCCTGGAGCTCGCCAAATCCCTGTCGCGGGCGGCCATCCGACCCTGACGATCATCCGCAGAACGAACGCGAGGCTCGGGAACCGCGCCGGGTCGCGTCGATCAAGTCGCGAGGAATCCCCGCAGCAAGGAAATCTGTTCGGCGCTGGCCATCGTCGGCGCATGGCCGCAGCCGTCGATCGTGACCAGGCGCGGCTTAGGCCCGCGCCGCGTCATTTCCTCGGCCGTCGCGGCGGCGAGCACGTCCGAGGTGCGGCCGCGGAGCAGCAGCGTCGGCGCGGTCACGGCGTCGTATTTGTCCCAGACGTCGAGATCGGCCTTGTGGTGGGTGAATTGCGAGGCGATCTGCGGGTCGTAGTGCACCGTGACGCGGCCGTCGTCGGTGCGGCGCACGGAGGTGTCGGTCATGCGCCGCCAGAAAGCTTCCGTATTGTCGCCGAAGGGCGCGTAGTTCGTCCTCAGCCAGGCCTCGAGTTCGGCGACCGTGTCGTAGACCGGGGGAGTGCCGACATAGGCGGCGATGCGCCCGGCACCAGCCGCCGGGATGTCCGGCCCGATGTCGTTGACGACGAGGCGCGTGATGCGCCCCTTCATGCGGCCGGCGGCGAGCGTGATGCCGATCAGGCCGCCCATCGAGGTCCCCACCCAGCGGGTCGAGCCGATCCGGTAGTGGTCGAGCAGCTCGATAGCGATGTCGCCGAACGAGCGATATGAGTAGTCGACCTCCGGGCGCTTCGCCCAGGCCGACAAGCCGCGGCCGAGCGTGTCGGGGCAGATGACGAAATAGGTGTCCGATAGCGCTGCTGCCGCTTCGTCGAAGTCGCGGCCGGTGCGGGCGAGGCCGTGCCACATGACCAGCGCCGGGCGGTCGGGGCTACCCCATTCGGTGACGTGGATCTCGAAGCCGGCGGCCTGGACGTAGCTCGAACGGGGAGAGATCATTTTCGGGTTCCTTTCCCCATCAGCGTCCCGGCGACGCCGGCCGGGAAGAAGTAGACGAGCAGGATGAACAGCAGGCCGAGCCAGAGCAGCCAACGGTCGGGATTGAGCAGGTCCGGCAGCAGCGGCAGGTCGGCGGTAGCCGCGGCGCCGACCTCCATGAGATCCTTCAGGTAGAACTGGGCGAGGCTCATGACGACGACGCCGATGACGGCGCCGACCATGGTGCCCATGCCGCCGATCACCACCATCAAAAGGATGTCGATCATGATGGAGAAGGACAGGGCGACGTCCGGCCCGACATATTTCAGCCAGACCGCGCGGAGCACGCCGGCAAGTGCTGCGATGACCGCGGCGATGCAGAAGATCGCCGTGCGGTAGGCGACGACGCGGTAGCCGATCGCCTCGGCGCGCATCTCGTTCTCGCGGATCGCCATCAGCACGGTGCCGAGCGGCGAGCCGACGATGCGCAGCATCAGCACGAACAGCGCGAGGCTGGAGAGGAAGACGAAATAGTAGGCGGCGATCTTGCCGTTCAGCGCGACGCCGAACAGGCGCAGTGTCTTGCCTTCGGCATCGGTGAGCAGCTTGGTGGCGGCCGAGAAAAGCCGCGGCACCTCGTAGGTCATGCCGTCCTCGCCGCCGGTGAGGTCGGACAGCTGGCTGGCGAGCACCAGCATGACGGAGGCTGCCGCCAAGGTCACCATGGCGAAGAAGATCGCCTTCACCCTGAGCGACAGGAGCCCGATCAGCACGGCGAGCACCAGCGCGGCGAGCACGCCGGCGCCGCCGCCGATGAGGATCGCGTCGAACCCCGGCCCCCACGCCTTCAGCGCCATGGCGGTGCCATAGGCGCCGAGGCCGAAGAACATGGTGTGGGCGAACGAGACGATGCCGGTGTAGCCGATCAGGAGGTCGTAGCTGGCGACGAGCACGATGAAGATACAGATGCGCGCCGCTACTTCCTGGGCGCGCACGTCGGGAAACAGGAACGGCGCGAACATCAGGGCCAGCCCGATCAGCCCGACCACCGTGTAGACGGCGAGGCGGCCGGCGGGCACGGTGCGCGGCGGGGCGGACGGCAGTTCGTCGATCATCGCGTCACCCCTTGATCGCCGGCTTCAGCCCGTAGGGCCGCCACAGCAGGATCACCATCATCAGGAGCATGTTCGAGGCGAGCGACAGTTTCGGCGCGAGGAAGGCGACATAGTTGGCGAGCAGGCCGACCAGGATGGCGCCGAGCAGCGAGCCCTCGATGGAGCCGAGGCCGCCGATGATGACGACGATGAAGACGAGGATCATCATTTCCGGGCCGATGGCCGGCGTGATCAGCCCCTGGTATCCCGCCCACATGGCGCCGCCCATGGCGGCGAGCGCCGAACCCGCCATGAACACGGCGATGAACAGCCTGTCGATGCGGAAGCCGAGCGCCTCCACCATCTCGCGGTTCTCGACGCCGGCGCGGATCAGCAGGCCGATGCGGGTACGGTTGAGGGCGTAGTGCATCACGACGTAGACGCCGAGACCGAGGGAAAAGGCGAAGATGCGATAGATCTCGATGGCGACGTCGCCGATGACGATGGAGCCGGTGAGGAAGGCCGGCCGCGGCACCGCCACCGGCGCGCCGCCCCAGACCGCGAGGATCAGCTGCTCGGCGACGATCAGCGCGCCCATGGTGATCAGGATCTGGCGCAGATGGTCCTTGTAGACCGGCTTGACGATGACGCGCTCGAAGAACCAGCCGCCGACCGCGCCGAAGGCGGTCGCCGCGCCGACCGCCGCGAGCAGGGCGAGCGCGTTGAGCGCGACGTTGCCGCCCGTCACCCAGGAGCCCAGGGCGGCGAGCACCGAGGCGGCGACGAAGGCGCCGAAGGAGACGAAGGCCGAATGGCCGAAATTGAGCACGTCCATCAGGCCGAAGATCAGCGATAAGCCGGACGCCATGAGGAAGATCATCATGCCCATGGCGAGGCCGGCGACGGTGAGCGTCACCCAGCTCGACGGCTGGCCGATGAGGACGAAGGCCAGCAGCGCCAGCGCCACGGGCAGGAGCATGACGCCGCCGAAGCGGGCGAGGAGGGTGGAAAGGTTCGCCATCTCTCTTTCCCTCCCCTACTGGTGCGCCGCGAGCGACAGCGACAGAAGCCGCGTCTGCAACGTTTCGTCGGCGGCGAGCTCGGCCATGCCGCCGCGGTGGATGATGCGACCGTCGTCGATGACGGCCACGGTCGAGCCCAGCGAGCGGGCGAACAGGAAGTTCTGCTCGACGAGCAGGATCGTCGTCTCCCTGGCGATCTCGCGGAAGGCGTCGATCATCGCCCGGATGATCGCCGGAGCGAGGCCCTTGGTCGGCTCGTCGATGAGGATCAGGTCACGCCGCTCGATGATGGCGCGCGAGATGGCGAGCATCTGCTTCTGCCCTCCCGAAAGAGCGAAGGCCTGCTTCGTCCAGAACTTTTCCATTGCCGGGAACAGGGCGAGGACGCGCTGCAGCCGCGCAGTATCGAACGCGCCGGTGGCGGTCGCCAGGCGCATGTTCTCCTCGACGGTGAGGCCGCCGAAGATGCCCATGTTCTCCGGCACGTAGGCGATGCCGAGTCGGGCGATGTCGGGGGTGCGCAACCGTGTGATGTCGTGGTGGCGGAAGACGACCGCGCCCTTTCGCGCCCGCCACAGGCCCATGATGGTGCGCAGCGTGGTGGTCTTGCCGGCGCCGTTGCGGCCGAGAAGCACGTGCACCCCGCCTTCCGGTACGTCGAGCGAGATGCCGTGCAGGACGCGGTACTGGCCGATGTCGGTATGGACGTCGTCGAGACGCAGGATGGCGTTCATGCCGCTTCCTCCGCGCCGACACCGAGATAGATCTCGCGCACGATCGGCAACGCCATGACCGCGTCGGGCCGGCCATCGGCGACAAGCTCGCCGTTGTGGAGGACGACGATGCGGTCGGCGAGCGCACGCACGACATCCATCTTGTGCTCGACGAGCAGGATGGTCTTGGCGCTGTCCTTGCGGATCTCGGCGATGAGTTCGAGGATCACCGGTGCCTCGTCGACGGACATGCCGGCGGTCGGCTCGTCGAACATGAAGACCTGGGGTTCCATGGCGAGCAGCAGCGCCACCTCGAGCTTGCGCTGGTCGCCATGCGGCAGCGCCGCGGCGGGAAGATCGGCCACCGCACCCAGCCGCGTCCGCTCGACGTAGCGCCGCGCCTCGGCAATGGTGTCGCCGTCGGCTGCGGCCCGCGACAGCAGGCGACCGCCGCCGCGGCGGCGGGCCTGGACGGCGAGGCGGACGTTTTCCAGCACCGAAAGACGCGGGAAGAGATTGGTCAGCTGGAAGGCGCGGCCGACGCCGGCCAGCGCCCGCGCCGAGGGCGACAGGCCGGTGATGTCGCGCTCGCCGAGGAAGATGCGGCCCTCCGTCGGCGCCAGTTGCCCGGACACTAGGTTGAACCAGGTCGTCTTGCCGGCGCCGTTCGGGCCGACGATCGCGGTCAGCTCGCCCGGCCGGAAGGCGCAGGTGACGCCGTTGACCGCAGCGTGGCCGCCGAAGCGGATGGTCAGCTGTTCGGTGCGGAGGGAGGGCGTGGACACGAAAGAAACCCGTTCGGGAGGCGCTGCGCCGCCCCTCACCTGCTTGCCGGCATCCTCTCCCCGTCGACACGGGGAGAGGAACAGCGGCTTCGATGCCGCCATCCGTCCCGAAGCCCTTGGCGAGCCTGGCCTGGGAGGAAGTCGTCCTTCTCCCCGTCTTCACGGGGAGAAGGTGGCGGCAGCCGGATGAGGGGCAGAAGCTATGTAGGCTACTGCTGGTTGTTGCGGCCGACGGGGATGTTCATCTCGTCGGGCTTGATCTCGCGGACCAGTTCGGGGATCGCCCACTCGACCGCGTCGTCGACCTTGATCTTGAAGTGGTACATGGACTGCATCGCCTGGTGATCCTCCTTGCGGAAGGTCATCGTGCCCTTCGGCGTCTCCCAGCTCATGCCTTCCATGGTCTTGATCAGCGTCTCTGTCTCCCAGTCGGGAGCGGTCTCGAGCGCCTTGGCGATGGCGAGCGCGGCGGCCATGCCGCCGGCGGTGAAGAAGTCCGGCGGGGCGTTGAAGCGCTTCTGGTGCTCGGCGACCAGCCAGTCGTTCACGGCGTTCTTCGGCAGTTCATAGTAGTAGTAGATGGCGCCTTCCATGCCCGGCACGCGCTTGTAGGTCTTGAGCACGGGCAGGATGTTGCCGCCGGTCGAGATCTCGATGCCGTAGCGGGCGGGATCGGCCGAGACCAGCGCGCCCATCGGGTCGCCGGAGCCGGCGACGTAGATCAGCACGACCTTGCGGCCGGGCTTGTCCTTCAGCGCATTGAACAGCCGCTCGACGGTCGCGGTGTAGTCGGTGGTCTTCTGCGGGACGTATTCCTCGGTCACCACGGTGGCGCCGGTGCCTTCCAGCGCCTTCTTGAAGGCGGCGATGCCGTCCTTGCCGAAGGCGTAATCCTCGGCGAGCGTGGCGACGTAGAGGTCCTTGTCGGGCTTCAGCGACAGCGCCTGGGCCTGCATGTCCATCGACGAGTTGCGCGAGGTCTTGAAGACGTAGCGGTTGGAGTCCTTGCCGGTCAGAGAATCGGCGACGGCCGGCTCGACGACCAGGATCTTCTGGTACTCGGCGGCGACAGGGAGCATGGCCAGCGCCACGCCGGAGGAGGTGTCGCCGACGGCGAGAAGGGCGTCGTCGTCGCCATAGGCCTCGGCGAGCAGGGCGCGCGCGATGTCCGGCTTGAACTGCGTATCCTTCTTGATGATCTCGATCTTGCGGCCCTTGATCTCCATCGTGCCGTTGGTCGCGTATTCGAGCCCCATCTCGAAGCCGGTGTGCGTCTGCTTGGTGAAGGCCTCGAGCGGCGAGCCCGACATGCCGTGGATCAGCGCGATCTTGGCCGGGCCTTCCTGCGCGAATGCCGGCTGGTACGCGAGCATCGCTGCCGCGGTCGCCAGCGTGGCGAACAGTCTCTTCATGTTGCGTCCTCCCGTTTGCTCCCGGAGCCGGCGGCCCCGGAATGATCTCCATGCTCCGCCCGTGCCGAGGCGGCGCTTCAAGACAAGGTGCGGCACTCTACCGTTCGGGGGAGCCAAACCCTGGCTGCGGCGGCGCACGAGCGCTTCCGGCATCGGACGCTTGCATTCCGCGCCCAGCGGGTTAATGCAATCCGTAGCCGGGCCAGTAACCTGGCCGGTCGCTCCTTGCGGCGAACTCCTCCCGGTGCCACCCCGCACTGCGCGACTTGCCGTGCCGGCGCGGGGCGTCAACGGATCGCATAGTGATCACTGCTCCTGACGGCAGCAATATCGTAGAAATACGCAATGGCCGAAGCTACGGAATACCTTCACGAATTGGTCTTCGAACATGCGCCGGTCGGGCTCGTCATGACCGAGAACCGCATCATCAAGACCTGCAATCCGATGTTCGCGGAGATGTTCGGATACGCGGTTTCGGACCTGATCGACCGATCCTTCGCCATCCTCTACCCGTCGATCGAGGAATTCGTGCGCGTCCGCGACGTCGGCGTCGAGCCGCTGAAGAAGTGGAACCGCTATTCCGACGAGCGGATCATGGCGCGCAGGGACGGCACGCTGTTCTGGTGCCGGGTGCGCGGCCATTCGCTGACGCGCGACGACGACCCGCTGCGGCGCGCGGTGTGGAGTTTCGCCGACCTGTCGCAATCGCGGCCGGTGCTCGGCTTTACCGCACGCGAGCGGCAGATCGTCATGCATCTCGGCGAAGGCCGGACCTCCAAGGACATCGCGCGGCTGCTGAAGATCTCGCCGCGCACGGTGGAAGCCTACCGCGCGCGCCTGCTGAAGAAGTTCGCCGCAAACAACGTCGCCGAACTCCTCTCCCATGTCGGCGGCATGCCGCACTGAGTTCGGCGGTGGGCCTTGGACGCGGCGGCCCGATCAGTCCGGGCGGCGAAGCGCGAGATAGATGCTGTCGCACCACTCGCCGGCGACGTGCCAGGTTCGCTCGGCGCGCCCCGTCTCGCGGAAGCCGACGCTGGCAAGAAGGCCGAGCGAGGCCGCATTGCGCGGATCGACGTCGGCCGTGATCGCCGGCAGGGCGTGGCGCCCGAAGATCCAAGGAACCACCGCGCGCAGCGCCTCGCCGCCGATGCCGCGGCTCCAGACCCGCGGATGGAAGATGAAGCCGATCTCCGGAAGCTGCCAGCAGCCGATCTTGCCGATGACCCCGCCTTCGAACTCGACGACGAAGTCGTCGCTGACGTCGGCCGGCGCTGCGATCATGGCGTCGAGCCATTCGCGGGTCTCGTCGATCGCGGAATGCGGCGGCGTCGACCAGTAGCGCATGGCGCCGGGATCGGAGAGGACCGCATGGATGTCGTCGAGGTCGCCGGGTGCGGCGCGGCGCAGGAGAAGGCGTTCGGTGCGGATCGTGTCCATCGGCGACAGCTAGCAGGCACGCCGGATTCACGGCAAGCCGCGGCATGATCTCGATCAAGGCGATGTGCGCCGCTACGGGCGATTGAAGGCCGACCGCCCCGGGATCCCGATGACGACATTCGCCTTCCTCGCCGCCGTCCTTGCCCTGCTCGTCACGCCGGGTCCAACAAGTACGCTGCTCGCCGTGGCAGGCGCGGACGAAGGCTTCATGCGCCCGCTGCGGCTCGTACCGGTCGAGATGGCGGCCTACCTGCTGGTCGTGGTGCCGCTGGCGGTGGCCGGGGCGCCGCTCATCGAGACGATGCCTGCGTTGGCGGCGGTCCTGCGGGCCGCAGCGGCGATCTGGGTGATGGCACTGGCCGTGCGCATGTGGCGGCTGGACACCTCCACCTCGGGCGGCGCGGTCACGGCGCGCGGCCTGTTCGTCACCACCCTGCTCAATCCGAAGACGCTGGTCATCGGCCTCGTCCTGCTGCCGTCTCCGGCATCGCCGCAGTTCATGCCGCACCTGGCGCTGTTCGCCGGGCTCCTGCCCCTTGTCGCGACGATGTGGATCGCGGCCGGCGCCCTCGTCACCGCGCGCCGCGCCGAGACGGCGCTGCCGCGTTCCCTTCGGCGCTGCGCAGCCTGCTGGCTGGCGGTCGTGTCGCTGGGGCTGGCCGTCGGCGCGCTGCACGCCTGAACGGATAGACCTCCCCGGCACGCCTTTTCAGGCGTGCTGGCCGCCGCTTAGACGTGCTGACCGCCGTTGATGTGGATTTCCGAGCCGGTGACGTAGGAGGCCTGCGGCGAGCACAGGAAAAAGATGATGTCGGCGACCTCGGAGGTAGCGCCGAGCCGGCGCAGGGGAATTGTCTCGACGATCTTGTCGGTGCCCGGCGAGAGGATCGCCGTGTCGATCTCGCCCGGCGCGATGGCGTTGACGCGGATGCCGTGGGGGCCGAAGTCGGCCGACATCTCGCGGGTCAGCGAGCCGAGCGCGGCCTTCGACGTGGCATAGGCCGTACCGGCGAAGGGGTGGACCCTGGTGCCGGCGATCGAGGTGACGTTGACGATCGATCCCTTGGCGGCGGCGAGTTCCTTGAACAGGCCGCGGGCGAGCATGATCGGGGCGAAGAAATTCACCTGGAAGACGTCGCGCCACACGTGCATCGGCGTGTTCAGCGAGTTCATCCGGCCGCCGTCCTTGAGCTTGGGCGAGATGCCGGCATTGTTGACCAGCGCGTCGAGGCGGCCGCCGTTTTCTTCCAGGCGGTGGCGGATCTCGGCGACGGCGACGCCGACGTCCTCGGGATCGGACAGGTCGACCTTGATATGGTCCTCCGGGCCGGCCGGCCACGGACAATCCTCGGCGAAAGCCTGGCGCGAGCAGGTGA